>JALSGW010000124.1 GCA_026982585.1 Alphaproteobacteria bacterium
TGCATGGGCTCGCTCCCGCTACCGATGTCAGGCTGGGCCGGCCCGGATCCCGGCGCCTTGATCGACGTCAAGGACGGGCACCGGCGCGACGCGGCCGATGCCGTGGCCATCGTACCGTCCGCGGCCGCTTCGTGACGCGGGACCGGGCCGGGTCGATGCGGAGAAGTCGTTGGCATTCGCGGGATCGTCGTGGTGGGCGCTGCTGGGTTCGAACCAGCGACCCCCGCCGTGTGAAGACGGGACGCGGGGAGCGAATTTCTTCGTCCGTTCAAGACCTTGACCGGGCGCGCGCAGGGCGCTGCACGGATCCTGCACCATCCGGCAAGAGGTCGACGGCAGCGCGCAGATGTTCCGGGGCGAGGTGCGCGTATCGTTGGACCATCTGCAGTGTCCGGTGGCCCAGGAGTTCGGCCACCGTACGCAGGTGCACGCCCCGCTGCACCAGCCAGGACGCATAGGTGTGCCGCAGATCGTGCACCCGCACGCCCTCGAGACCGGCACGACGACAGGCGGCCTTGAAGGCCGTCTTGATCGGCGAACCACCGCGTCCGCCGCTGTCGTAGTAGGGCGTGCCGCGGGGCGTGCGGAACACGTGTCCGTCCCGGTGCGGCAGAGACGCGAGGGCGAGGAACACGCGATCGTGCAGGGGGACGCCGAGCACCTCGCCGGTCTTGGTCTGGCGCAGGGTCACGCGCCGGGCATGGAGGTCCACGTCACGCCACTGCAGGCGCAACGCCTCGTGCAGGCGCGCACCCGTGTAGAGCAGGAAGATCACCAGGGGACGCAGATGCGGGGCGGAAGCGGCGATCAGCCGTTCCGCCTCCTCCTCCGTGAGAAACCGCGGTTCAGGCGATCGCACCCTGGGGCGCTCGAACGCGGGCGGATCGCACCATCCGCGCTTCGCGGCCGCCCGCATGATCGCCGTCACCGGTGTGATCACGGCGCGGACGATCGTCCCGGGTGCAGCGCCGCGATGGTAACGGCGGATGTAGGCGTCGAGGGCGGACTGATCGATCTCCTCGAGGCGCATCGGCCCGAAATACGCCACCACGCGACGCAGCGTGGCACGGTAGGAGGGCGAGAGCTCGCGTCCCTCGAGATAGATCAGCGCCGCCTCGGCAAAGGTACGAGTACCGCGCCCTCCGAAGACGCTCCGCTGCCACAGCTCCGCCTCGCGCTTCGCGCGGTAGGCCTCGGCCTGGCGTCGGTCAGCAGTCCCAGTGCTCTCGTATACGCGCGTTCCGCGGACGGTTCCGCGCACGTACCAGACCTTGCCGCGTCGGAAGAGCTTGAGCGGCACCGCAGGGTCTCCCGAAGGGCCTCCCAGTCGTCCCGGAAGAAGATGATGCGCCGGCCGATCCGGGAGTGACAATCCGGATGGCGTCGCAGATGTTCCCGCAGCCAGCGTTCGGAACACCGCAGACGCTCGCACGCCTCCGCCAGCGTGATCGGCCAGCGCTCGCTCATGCACGCGTCTCCCTTGATCCGGGGGCGGAAGTGTGTATTCCATGCACACGGGCGGGCGAGGCGAGATGGACAGCAGGACGGTCATCCGCAGGCTGGAGGAGGAAGGCTGGCGGCTCGTGCGCGTACGTGGCAGCCACCACCATTTCCGGCATCCCGAACGCCCCGGGGTCGTCACCGTCCCGCATCCGAGAAAGGATCTGCCGCCGGGAACGCTTCGTTCCATCGAGCGGCAGAGCGGTGTCCGGCTGAGGAGGTGAGCGATGTCCGTGCGGTGGTATCCGGCTCTCGTGGAACGGGGCACGGACGGCTATGGCGTCGTCTTCCCCGACGTGCCGGGCTGCACGAGCGCCGGGGACACGGTCGAGGAGGCGCTGCGCAACGCCGCCGAGGCGCTCGAGGGGCACATCGAGCTGCTGGTGGAACACGGCGAGTCGGTTCCCGAGCCGGGCGTGCCGGACGCGCCGCTCCCCGACTGGCTCGAGGAGGAGGACATCGTCGCCCGCGCGCTGGTGCCGGTGGAGCTGCCGGGGCGGGCGATGCGGCTCAACATCACCCTCGACGAGGGCCTCGTGCGCCGTATCGACCGCGCCGCCCGGAGCCTCGGCATGAGCCGCTCCGGCTTTCTCGCCGAGGCCGCCCGCCGCCTGCTGCGCGAGCTCGGCAAGGGAAGGGACGCGGCGTGAACGGGAGGTCATGCCGGCTCTCCCGCCATCGCCAGCGCGACCTCCAGCTCGTTCGCGAAGTCGGCCTTGACATCGGCCGGTGCCCTGGCGGCGAGACGCCGGAGCATCTCCAGATTGTGCCGCATCACCGCGGGCCGCTCGGTGTCACGGGTGCGCGCCAGCAGTTCGCGATAGACCGCGAGCCATCCCCGGCCGTTGCCGACCCGCGCGACCTCATGGCCATCGGCGCCGAGCACCGCGAGCGCCTTCTTCCTGGTCCCGGCCTCGACCGCAGGCTCCTCCGCCGGCGTCCGCTCACCACCCGCCTCTCCGGCCGGGGGCTCGGGCGCCGGCGGTTCCGACGCGGCCCCGGTGACCTCGCCGGTCTCGGGGTCGATCCTTTCGGCGCTCGCCTCGATCACCATGTCCGCCGGCGCCTGCGCAACCGCCTCCGGGGCCGCCGCCCTGACCGCGGCGACGCCGCGCTTCGGCCGCGGCTGCCGTGGTGCGGGTCCGGCCTCCACCACCTGCGCCGGCTCGCGCAGCGGCGGGCCTTCCAGCTCCTCGGGCGCGTACATGCCGGAGAGCACCTCGGGGGCCACCGCCCGGATCGCCTCCATGGTGGCGCGGGCGCTCAGCATCTGGCGTGGGTAACGCTTCCAGGAGTGGGAACCGAGGAGCCCGGCACGCTGCGCATCCTCGAGGGTCCAGGTGACGGTGACCTTGGAGCCGGCGTGCTCGGCCTCGACGGTGCAGCGTTCCTCGGTGCGCTCCAGGTAGCGGATGCGCCCGCCGGCCTTCTTGAAGCGGCCGAGGGCCGCGCTGGCGGTGATGGTCACCCGGCCGTCGGCCAGGACGTGGTACTCCTGCAGCGCCCGCATGGGCGACACGCCCATGTCGGCGCTGAGCATCATCAGGGCGAAGGCCTGCTCGGGCCGCTTTACGCCGAAGATGCCGGACTTCGCCGCCTTCTCGGCGATACGGTCCAGCTCGTCGAGGGACCGGATCTCGATCTTCACGAGCTCGTGGCTCATCGCATCCTCACAGCATGCTGGTGTCGACGCGGTGGCGGAGATCGCCCAGGACCAGGGCGGCGACCTCCGGATCCGGACCGAGGAGGGGACCCCGCGGGGGCAGGAGTGCGCGGAGGGCGCGGATGATGCGCCTCATCGTCCGCCTCCCTTGAGCAGGAACCTGCGGCTCTCCGTGCGCACCGTCAGCGCGGCCGCGATCTCCGGATGCTCGGCCCTGAGCCGGCGGGTGTCGATGCGCTCACTCGCCACCGTCTTCCAGGTGACCAGCACCCGGCCGGCGTCGTCCACCAGCGCCTCCGCGTCCTCCATGAAGCGCTGGATCTCGGCCCTGAGGCCCTTCTCGCGCTCCGCGAGGCGCTTCTGCTCGCCCTGCAGCGTGCGGAGCTCCTCCACCGCCCGGAGGATCTCCGGCGTGGCGGTGAGGCTCTTCTCCGGCACGCTCCTGGGCCAGCGTTTCGCGATGTCCTCGAGGCTGCGGGGCTCGGGCGGCACGCGCGGCACCACGAAGGTGTGCCAGAAGTGCACCTCCGCCTCCACGAGCGCGGCGATGGCCTCCTCGTCGCGCGGGATGCGGTATGTCACGAGCTCGCAGCTGTCGCGGAAGAAGGCGGCGAGCTCGGCGAAGGGCGCGCCCGTGACCGCCAGATAGTGGATCACCTGGGCGGCGTAGTGGGCGGGGACCTCGTCGGTGCCGGCCGGCCCCCAGTCGTCGGTCCTGCGGCCGACGGTCTTCACCTCCAGCACGCCGCGGGTGCCGTTCTCCCGCACCCAGCGGTCGATGTGGCCGACGATGAACGGATGTTCGGGGTGACGCAGCAGCCGGCGGTGGCGGCGGATCTCGACGCCGCGCCGACGCGCG
>JALSGW010000125.1 GCA_026982585.1 Alphaproteobacteria bacterium
ACCCGCGCCGCGCAGGCCGCCGCGGCGGCGTCCTGCCACCAACCGACGCCCATGCCGGCGACGAGCGCGGCGCCGTGGGCCGCCCCCTGAGCGGCGCCGTAGGCGGTGAGGATGGGAAGATCGAAGACGTCGGCCTGGATCTGCCGCCAGAGGGAGGAGGTGGCGCCGCCGCCGGAGGCGTGGATCTCCCCGGGCGCGGCGGTGATGCGGCGGGCGAGGGCGTAGATGCTGCGGAGCGCGAACACGACCCCCTCCATGACCATCCGCGCCATCGCCCGGTGGTCGTGATGGAGGCCGAGGCCGAGAAAGCCGCCGCGCAGCTCGGGATCGGGATGGGGGCAGCGCTCGCCCGCAAGCCAGGGGAGGAAGAGAAGGCCGTTTACGCCCGGCGGCACCGCGGCGGCGAGGGCGGTGAGCTCCTCATAGGAGAGCGCGCCGGGATTGCGCCCCCGGATCGCCGCAAACAGCTTCCGGAGCCAGGCGAAGGAGGCGCCGGCCGAGAGCGCGACGCCCATGCAGTGCCAGAGATCCGGCACCCGTTGCAGAAGATCTGCAGCCGTCCCTCGGGGTTGTCGGCGGGATGGTCGAGGGCGCAGGCGAGGATGCCGCCGGTGCCGATGGTCGTCTGCAGGGCCCCCGGCCGGGCGATGCCGCAGCCCAGGGTCTGGAGGACGGCGTCGCCGCCGCCGCCCACCACCGGCGTGCCGGCTGCAAGTCCGAACGCCGCGAGCTCCTGCGCCTCCTCCACCAGCGCCGCCTCCGCGTCGGTCACGAGACCGTCGTCGACCAGGCGCCGGTAGAGCTCCTCGATGTCCCTCCGCACATCCGCCCGGGCTTCCGCCTCCGGAGGCTCTTCGAGCCGTCGCGCAACCGCATCCATGGCGCCGGTGTCCGGCTCGGGCGCGCGCGCATCCGCGCCCGGCGTCCAGCTCTCCGGCAGCTGCGCGAGCTTGTTCTCCTGCCAATCCCGCCGTACATTCTCATAGGCGATGCGGAGATCGGCCGTGTCCTCGGGTTCCAGCTTCAGCAAGGTGCCGATGTCCGTCCCCGGCGTCGGCGACGTCGTGGTCGAGCTCTGGAAGACCGACCGCGTCTTCGCGTCGATCCGCGTGCTCTCGCCCGAAGGCCGGCTGCTCGGCGTGGCCGACTTGGTGGAGGACACCGACGAATACGGCCGGGTCGTCTCCGCCCGCTGGGCCAAGGCGCCCGACGATGCGATCGAGCCGCTCAAGCCCTCGACCGACGATCTTCCGGTCTCCTCGGCTGAAAGCCGCGCGTATTTCCTGAACAGGGTGGCGCGCGCAGGCGGCCTCGAGGCCGGGGTGAAGAAGGCCGTATCCGCCTCGCGGATCGGATCATAGAGCGCGTGCATCCGCCGCTCGAGCTCCGCCCGCTCCGGGTCATCCTCGGGCAGGGCACGCGCCTTCGTATAGAGGGGATGGCCCTTCTTCTTGGCGGCGGCCATCTCGCGGTGGATGATCTGGATTTCCGCGAGAAAGCCGTCGTCCCATCTGAGGGTCAGTTTCTGATCGGCGTAGCCGCTCTCCTCGACGATCTTGAGACCCTCGTCGATCACCCCGAAGTGTTGTGCGAGCTCGCGGATGATCCGCCGCACCTGGGCGTGGTTCTCGACCACGAACATGCCGCGGACGATGTCGGTGAGCATGCGGGGATCACCCCGATACCTGGGCTTGCGGTTGAGCTTCTCCTCCGCAGTCTCACGGAGTTTCAGCGAGCCCTTGTACTCCACCTCGAGCCCGGCGATGCGCGCGCCGACGCGGTCGAGCTCCGCCTGCTTGGCAGCCGCCAACATGTATGCGGCATCGAAATCCTTATAGGGCTGCTGCTTGCGCAGCGCCGTGTCCAGCTGGTCCCAGGCGTCTCCGAACTCATAGGCGCGGAGGATCTGTCCCTTCGTGGGCGCCGCGAGCCCGCGCGGCGTCAGCAGCGCCCACGGATCCGGCGGGCCCTGCCCGAACAGGTCGGTGCCCGGGCGCTGTTGCCGCGCCGACTCCACCCATTCGCGCAGCAGCGCCTCGAGCTCCTGCTGCGTCCGCACACGGAATCGCCCGCGTCGGTCCACCTTGAGC
>JALSGW010000126.1 GCA_026982585.1 Alphaproteobacteria bacterium
GGTGTTGTTCGAGGGGCGCGACATCGCCGGCCTGCCGCCGCATCGGCTCTATCATCTGGGCCTGATGCGCACCTTCCAGATCCCGCACATGTTCGACCGCATGACGGTGCTCGAGAACCTGCTGGTGGTTCCGGCCGGGCAGGTCGGGGAGAATCTGTTGGTGTCCTGGTTCGGCTGGGGGCGGGTGCGCCGGCAGGAGCGGCAGCTGTTGGACCGGGCCCGGGAGGTGCTGGAGTTCCTCGGCCTGTGGCGGCTGCGCGAGGAACGGGCGGTGAATCTGTCGGGCGGGCAGAAGAAGCTGCTCGAGATCGGCCGCGCCCTCATGTCCCCCTGCCGCACCATCCTGCTCGACGAGCCCGGTGCGGGCGTCAACCGCACCCTGCTCGGCCGCATCGTCGAGGTGATCGAGACCCTCAACCGCGAGCGGGGCTACACCTTCTTCATCATCGAGCACGACATGGATCTGGTGGCGCGGCTGTGCGATCCGGTCATCGTCATGGCGGAGGGCCGGGTGCTCACCCAGGGGAGTTTCGCCGAGGTGCGGCGTAACCGCGAGGTGTTGGAGGCCTATCTCGGCGGCGCGGTGGGGGCCGATGTGGAGGGGTGAATGACCGCGTTGCTCGAGATGCGGGCCGTGCGAGGGGGGTATGGCGGGGTCGACATCCTGAATGGAATCGACCTCGCCGTGCGCGAGCGGGAGATCGTGGTGGTGATCGGCCCCAACGGGGCGGGCAAGTCCACCGCCATGAAGGCGATCTTCGGCCTGGTTGCGGTGCGCGAGGGGGAGATCCGCTTCAAGGGGCAGGACATCACCAACATGGCGCCGGAGCGGCTGGTGCCGCTCGGACTGAGCTATGTGCCCCAGGAGCGCAACGTCTTTCCCTCGCTGACGGTGCAGGAGAACCTGGAGCTCGGGGCCTATGTGCGGCGGGACGATGCGGCAGCCGAGCTCGCCGAGGTCTTGGCCCTGTTCCCGGTGCTGGAAGAACGCCGGCAGCAGGCGGTGGGCACCATGTCGGGCGGCGAGCGTCAGATGGTGGCCATCGGCCGCGCGCTCATGACCCGGCCCGAACTGCTGCTCCTGGACGAGCCCACCGCCGGCCTGTCGCCGCGGGCAACCGAGCTCATCTTCGAGCGCATCCGGGCCATCAACCAGAAAGGCGTCGCCATCCTGATGGTGGAGCAGAACGCCAAACAGGCGCTGGCCTTTGCGGATCGCGCCTATGTGCTGGTGGGCGGCGCCAACCGCTACGAGGACAGCGGCCCGGCGGTGCTGGCCCATCCCGAGATCGCCGAGATGTTCCTCGGGGGCTGAGGACATGCTCGTCGATCTCGTCCAGCTCACCATCTTCGGGCTCGTGGTGGGCGGCATTTTCGCCCTCGGCGCGGTGGGCGTGTCGCTGCTCTTCGGCATCCTGCGCTTCGCCAATTTCGCCCACGGCGACATGATGACCCTCGGCGCCTATCTCGCGCTCGTTTTCGTGGGCCCGCTGGCGCTGCCGATGTGGGTCGCCTTTCCCGCAGCCCTCGCCGGCACGGCGCTCGCCGCGGTGGCCATCGACCGGGCGCTGTTCAAGCGGCTTCGCCGCGCAAGCCCGGTCATCCTTTTGATCTCGAGCTTCGGGCTTGCGCTGATCCTGCGCAGCCTCATCCAGATCATCTGGGGCCCCGAGAACATCGTCTACTGGACCGACATCGTCCTGCCCTGGCGCCTCGGCGAGATCCGCATCCGGCCGCCGCATGTGGTGATGCTGGCGGTGACGGTGGCGCTGGTGGTGGCGCTCCACCTGTTCCTCACCCGCACCCGCATCGGCAAGGCGATGCGGGCGATGGCCGACGACCCCGACCTCGCGCGCATCACCGGCATTCCCACCGAGCGGGTGATCCTCTGGACCTGGGCGCTCGGCGGCGCCCTGGCGGCGGCGGCGGGCATCTTCCTCGCCGTGGACACCCGGCTCAACCCGCTGCTCGGCTGGAACGTGTTGTTGCCGGTGTTCGCGGCCGCGCTGCTGGGCGGCATCGGCAAACCCTACGGCGCCATCGCGGGCGGCTTTCTGCTCGGGGTGGCGGGGGAGGTCTCCACCCTGGTGCTGGATCCGGTCTACAAGCCGGCGGTGGCGTTCGCCGTCATCGTGCTGGTGCTGGTCTATCGTCCCACCGGCCTGTTCGGAGGTCGCTGATGGAGCTTGTGGGGCTGTTGAGCTTCCTCGTCTTCTTCCTCACCCTCTCCGGCATCTATGCGGTGATGGCGCTCGGCCTCAACGTTCAGTGGGGCTTCTCCGGCCAGTTCAACATCGGCATCGCCGGCTTCTGGGCGGTGGGCTCCTACACCGCCGCCATCCTCACCACCCCCGAAAGCCCCTTCCATCTCGGCGGCTTCGGCTGGCCGTTCCTGCCGAGCGCGCTGGTCGCCGCCCTCCTCGCCGCCGTCATCGCGCTTTTGATCGGTCTGATTTGCGTCAACCTGCGCACCGACTATCTCGCCATCGCCACCATCGGCATCGGCGAGATCATCCGGCTCGTGCTCAAGAACGAGGAGTGGCTGACCAACGGCGTGCGCGGCATCCCCGCCATTCCGCGGCCGTTTTCCGGGCTCGGCCGGGAGCTCGAAGCGCTGTTGTTCCTGGGATTGGTGGTGGCGACCATCCTCGTCGTCTACGCATTGGTCGAGCGCGCGCGTCGTTCGCCCTGGGGGCGGGTGCAGCGGGCGATCCGGGAGAACGAGCCGGCCGCGCTGGCGGCGGGCAAGAACGTGCTCCGCTTCCGCCTCGAGGCCTTCGTCCTCGGTGCGGCGATCATGGGCTTCGGCGGCGCCCTGTATGCCCATTTCGCGGGCTTCATCAGCCCCGAGGCCTTCGATCCCCTCTTCGCCACCTTCCTCGTCTGGGTGATGCTGATCGCGGGCGGCTCCGGCAACAACATCGGGGCGGTCTTGGGCGCCTTCGCCATCTGGGCGCTGTGGTCGGGGACCCAGTTCATGACCGCCTTTCTGCCCATCGAATGGGCGGCGCGGGCGGGGGCGGTGCGGGTGCTGCTGGTCGGGCTCTTGCTGCAGGTGATCCTGATCACCCGGCCCGAGGGTCTCTTGCCCGAGCGGCCGCCGAGGCCGGCGGTGCGGGACTGAGCGCTCCGCGGCGGAACCTCAGGCCGGCAAGCCGGGCTCCTCGATCGACCACCACCACCCCTCGCCGGTCGGCCGCCCGGCATGGCCGCCGAGCCAGCCGTGGCGGGTCTCGGGCGGGAGGTCGACGGCAAGTCCCTTCGGGTCCACGAGCAGGCCGGCGCAGCCGCGGCTTCGGGCCAGCTCGCGGCCGGCCGCGATGAGGGCGGCGAAGGTGCGCGGGCGGCCGGAGGGCTCCAGACTCCACAACCGCGGCACGAAGCCGTGCGGAGCGGCGAGGCGGCCGTGCGGCCGGTATTCCCACATCAGGCCGCCCACATAGGGACCGTCGCGAAAGCGGACCGCCACCAAATACCGCTGGCCCCGGTTGCGGGCGAGCCAGCGGCGGGCGTCGCGCAGCCAGCGCTCGGGAGCCCGCCCCGGCTCCGCCATGGCGACCACCGGCCAGAGCAGGCGCAGCTCCGATCCCTCGAGCAGCGACCACCGCCAGCCCGGCACGTCCCCGGCTCCCCCGCTGGCCTCCCGTTGCGGGCGCGGTTATCCCCCGCGACCGCGAATCACATTGACCCACATCAAAGGCCTTCTCATGTTGGGGACGGTGGGACGGGACGTGGAGGTGCGCCATGGGCGCGGTCCAGGCCACGGGCGAAGGCTGTTGTGGCGCGCGGCTCGGCTGCGAGACCTGCCGGGTGAGGGAGCTCGCCGTCTGCGGCGTGCTCAATGATGCCGAGCGCAGGCGCCTCGCCGCCATCGGCCGCAGCGGCCGGCTCGGGGCGGGGGAACTCCTGTTCTGCGAGGGCGATCCGGCTCTGGAGGTGTTCACCGTCACCTCGGGGGTGCTCAAACTCTACAAGCTGCTCGCCGACGGCCGCCGCCAGATCACCGGTTTCCTGGTGCCG
>JALSGW010000127.1 GCA_026982585.1 Alphaproteobacteria bacterium
GATCGGCCTCGAGATGACGGGTGCTGCCCGATCCGCCTCCGCCGCGCTGGACCATGTTGAGGCTTGAGCCCCGGGCATCGCCGTCGGCTTCGGCCTTGGTGCTGGCGCCGCTCGCGGCGCTGGCCCTCACCGCGTTGGTCGGAACGCTGCTGTTCCGGGCGCTGGGGTTCGATCCCGCGGCCGTGTTCCGCGCCTTTTTCGTGAGCCCCCTTGCGAGTTTCTGGGGGCTTGGCGAGCTCGGCCTCAAGGCGGCGCCGCTTTTGCTCATCGCATTGGGGCTGGCGGTGGGCTTTCGGGCCGGGGTGTGGAACATCGGCGCCGAAGGCCAGTTCCTGCTCGGCGCCATCCTGGCGGGCGGGATCGCCTTGCGCTTTCCAGACGTCCCGGCACCCTGGCTGCTCGCCGCCATGACCGCGGCCGGAATCGCAGGCGGGCTGCTGTGGGCGGCCATCCCGGCCCTCTTGCGCACGCGCCTTGGGGTCAACGAAATCCTCACCAGCCTGATGCTCAGCTATGTGGCCTCGTTGTTGCTCTCGGCCCTCGTTTACGGCCCGTGGCGGGATCCGGAGGGTTTCGGCTTTCCCCAGACCCCCTTCTTCCCGGAGGCGGCGCGCCTTCCGGTTCTGGTGGCGGACACACGCCTGCATGCGGGCGTCTGGGTGGCGCTCGCGCTGGTGCCGTTGTTCTGGCTTTTGCTGCGCTTTCACCTGTTCGGCTTCGCCACCAGGGTGCTCGGCGAGGCACCCCGGGCCGCCCGCTACGCGGGGTTCGCGGAATCGCGGCTGGTGTGGTCGTGCCTGTTGCTTTCGGGAGGCCTTGCCGGCCTCGCCGGCATGTTCGAGGTGGCCGGCCCCATCGGCCAGCTCACCCCGGAGATCTCCCCGGGCTACGGGTTCACCGCCATCATCGTGGCGTTTCTCGGCCGGCTGCATCCGCTCGGGCTGGTGCCGGCGAGCCTGATCGTGGCGCTGGCCGAAATCGGCGCCGAAAACGCCCAGATCGAGGTCGGTCTGCCGCGGGCCGCGGGAGGCGTGTTCCAGGGCCTTTTGCTGTTTCTGCTTTTGGCCTCCGAGATGTTCGTGCGCTACCGCCCGCGCCTGGGGCTTGGCCGCGAATCCATCGCCAAGGAGCCTTCATGGACGCCCTCGCCGCCACCCTCCTGAGCGTGGTCACCGCCGCCACGCCCCTGTTGCTCGCCGCCACCGGGGAGCTCGTGGTGGAGCGCTCCGGGGTGCTCAACCTGGGTGTCGAGGGCATGATGCTCACCGGCGCGGTTGCGGGGTTCGCGGTCCTGGCGGCGGGAGGCGCGCCGGCTGTGGCGGTGGCCGCGGCGGCGCTGGCGGGAGCGGCGCTTGCGCTGCTCTTCGGCCTTTTGACCCTGACCCTGCTCGCCAACCAGGTGGCGAGCGGGCTTGCGCTCACCATCTTCGGCATCGGCCTGTCGGCGCTGCTCGGCGCGGAACTGGTCGGAACCCCCGTCGAGCGGCTGCCGCGGCTGTCGCTTGCCGGGCTTTCGGAGCTGCCGCTTGTGGGCCCGCTGCTGTTCGGTCAGGATCCGCTCGTCTATCTCGCCCTGGCGGTGCTCGGGCTGACCGCCTGGACTCTGCGCCACACCCATCTCGGGCGGGTGATCCGCGCCTGCGGCGACGACCACGAGGCCGCCCATGCGCTGGGCTATCCGGTGATCGCGGTGCGCTACGGGGCGGTGCTGTTCGGCGGCGCCATGGCCGGCCTCGCCGGCGCCTATCTGTCGCTCGTCTACACCCCCATGTGGGCCGAAGGCATGACCGCCGGGCGCGGCTGGATCGCCCTTGCGCTGGTGGTGTTCTCCGCCTGGCGGCCGGGGCGGCTGCTCGTGGGGGCGCTTTTGTTCGGCGGGGTCACCATCCTCCAGCTCCACGCCCAGGCGCTCGGCCTGTTCGCCGTGCCCGCCCAGCTCTTGTCGATGCTGCCCTATCTCGCCACCATCCTGGTGCTGGCTCTGCTCGCCGGCGGCCTCAGAAGGCGGTCCGAGGCGCCGGCCTGTCTCGGCAAACCCTTCCGACCACCCGCATGAAACGAGGAGAGCACATCATGGCCTGGACTGCGACCCGTCGTCAGCTGCTCACCGGCCTCGCCGCCGGCGCCGCCTGGAGCCTCGCGCCCGCCCGCCTGCGCGCGGAAAAGGACCGCGTGGTCAAGGCGGGCTTCGTCTACGTCGGTCCGGTCGGCGACTACGGCTGGACCTACCGGCACGATATCGGGCGCCGGGAGGTGGAGGCGGCGCTGGGCCCGCAGGTCGAGACCAGCTTCGTCGAGAACGTCGCCGAGGGCGCCGACGCCGAGCGGGTGATCCGCCAGCTCGCCGCGGCCGGCCACGACATCATTTTCGCCACCAGCTTCGGCTTCATGAACGCGGTGGTGCGGGTCGCCCGGCAGTTTCCCCAGGTCAAGTTCGAGCACGCCACCGGCTACAAGACCGCCGACAACCTCGCCGTCTACAACGCCCGCTTCCACGAGGGCCGCAGCGTGATCGGCACCATCGCCGGGCACATGACCCGAAGCGGCATCGTCGGCTATGTGGCCTCCTTCCCCATCCCCGAGGTGGTGATGGGCATCAACGCCTTCATGCTGGCCATGCGCAGGGTGCGGCCGGATGCGGTGGCCAAGGTGGTGTGGGTCAACAGCTGGTACGATCCCGGCAAGGAGGCGGACGCCGCCAAGGCCCTCATCGACCAGGGCGCGGACGTCATCACCCAGCACACCGACAGTCCGGCTCCGCTGCAGGTGGCGGAGGAGCGCGGCGCCTACGCCTTCGGCCAGGCCTCCGACATGAGCCGCTTCGCGCCGCGCGCCCATCTCACCGCCATCATCGACAACTGGGGCCCCTATTACGTCGAACGGGTGCGGGCGGTGCTCGAGGGCCGCTGGAAGAGCCACATGATCTGGTGGGGCCTCAAGGAGGGCATGGTGGAGATCGGCCCCTATCATCCGGATCTGCCCGCCTCGGTGCGGAAGGCGGCGGAGCGCGTGCGCCGGGGCATCATCGACGGCACCGTACACCCCTTCGCCGGCCCGATCCGCGATCAAAGCGGCCGGCTGCGGGTGCCCGAGGGCAAGACGCTCTCGGACGAGGAATTGCTGCGCATGGACTGGTATGTGGAGGGGGTGCAGGCCTGAGGGCGAAGGGACCGGGCGGCGCCGGACCGGCGCCGCCCCCTGGCTCTAGCGGTCGTCCTCCTCCTCGTCGAGGTCGGCGTCCAACACCTCGTCCACCTCGTCGTCGGCGAATTCCTCCACCTCCTCGATGAGGCGCTCGGGTTGCTCCTCGTCCTCGTCGAGGTCCGGTCCGGACAGCGGCACCTCCTCGTCGAGCTCCTCCTCGACCGCTTCGTCCTCGAGCTCCTCGAGCTCCTCCTCGTCCACTTCGGCCTCCCCCTCCGCGAGCGCCAGCGCCTCCGCCCGCTCCAGCTCCTCCGCGCCCTCCTCGGCCTCCGCCTTGCGCTTTTCCGCATCGGCGAGGCGGCGGGCTCGTTGCTGGGCGCTCTCCTCATAGGGCGCTCCGCAGGCGGGACAGAGGATCTCGGGGCGGTTGAGATCGTAGTACTTGGCACCGCAGCTCGCGCACACGCGCTTCGTGCCCCATTCCGGCTTCGGCACGGCAGCCTCCATTGGCTCGGGGGAAAAGCGGGCTGGCCATTGCCACGTCGTCCCGTCCCTGTCAAAAACCAATTGCGCCGCTTGCGCAAGCGCCCCCTTTGCGCCAACCAGGGTGCCGTCTCCGCCGACCAGGACCCATGGACGTCGAAGCCCGCCCGCACGGTCCGCTGCGAGGGCAGGTCCGCCCGCCCGGCGACAAGTCCATTTCCCATCGCGCCCTCATCCTGGCCGCCCTGGCCGCCGGCGAGAGCACCATCGCCGGACTGCTCGAGGGCGAGGATGTGATGGCCACGGCCCGCACGCTCCGCGCCCTGGGGGTGTCGGTGGAGCGCACCGGGGAGGGGCTGTGGCGGGGGTCGGGCGTGGGAAGCGGCGG
>JALSGW010000128.1 GCA_026982585.1 Alphaproteobacteria bacterium
GCCTGGTCGGTCCGAACGGTGCCGGCAAGACCACCTTGTTGCGGGTGTTGTTGGGGCTGGAGAAGCCCGAGGCGGGGGAGGTGGTGCGCCGCCGGGGCTTGCGCATCGGCTATGTGCCGCAACGCCTTGCCGTCGATCCTGTGCTTCCGCTCTCGGTGTGCGGCTTCCTCGAGCTGGCGCCGCGCGCCCCGGGCGCTTCTCCCGCGACGGTTTTGGCGGAGGTGGGACTCGGGGAGCGGGCGCGCCGCCAGCTGTGGGAGCTGTCCGGAGGCGAGTTGCGGCGGCTTCTCTTCGCCCGCGCGCTGCTCGGCCGCCCGGAGCTCTTGTTGCTCGACGAGCCCGTGGACGGGGTCGATCT
This sequence comes from Alphaproteobacteria bacterium, assembly GCA_026982585.1. Lineage (GTDB taxonomy): Bacteria > Pseudomonadota > Alphaproteobacteria > Geminicoccales > Geminicoccaceae > HRBIN39. The sequence continues at coordinate 359 of JALSGW010000128.1, forward strand.
CCAGGGACAGTCCCTGTTGTACCGGCTGATCGGCTATGCACGGCAGCGCCTTGGCTGCGGCGTGCTGCTGGTCGGCCATGAACTTCATCTGGTGTTTGCGGAAAGCGATCGGGTGTTGTGTCTCGACCGGCGCCTGCAGTGTGTGGGCACACCGGTGCAGGTGGCGCGGGATCCCGCCTTTCGCCGCCTGTTCGGGGACCAGCTCGCCGATCTGCTCGCCCCCTTCCGCCATTCTCCCCATCGGGCGGACGGAGGTGCGCCGCCTTGATGGGTGATGTTCTGTTCCTCCAGGCGCTTGCGGCCGCGGTGCTGTTCGCCCTCGCGGCAGCACCGCTCGGTACCTTCGTGCTCTGGCGTCGGATGGCCTATTTCGGCGAGGCCCTCGCCCATGCGGTGCTGCTCGGGGTGGCGCTGGCGGTGTGGCTCTCCCTCGATCCGCGCTGGCTGTTGCCCCCCTTCCTGCTGGCGTTCGCGGCGCTGTTCAGCCTCCTCGATCGCGACGCCCGGCTTCCCCGGGACGGTCTGCTCGCCGTCCTCTCCCACGGCGCGCTCGCCCTGGGCGTGCTGTTGTTGGCGTCGGGCGGCGGTTATCGCGCTTCGCTTTTGGCCTATCTGTTCGGCGACATCCTGGCGGTGGACCGGGGCCAGCTGTGGGCGTTGCTGGCGTTGAACGGGCTGGTGTGGGGATGGATGCTGTGGGGGTTTCGGGGGCTGGTGGCGGCGAGCGCCGCGCCCGAGCTCGCGGCGGCCGAGGGCGTGCCGGTCGCGCGCGTCCATATGTTGTGGACCGGGTTGTTGGCGCTGGTGATCGCCTTGTCGATCCAGGTGGTGGGCCTGCTCTTGGTGATGGCGCTCCTGCTGGTGCCGGCGGCGAGCGCCCGGCCTTGGGTGCGCTCGCCCGGGACCATGGTGGCGGGCGCCGTGGCGAGCGGTGCGGTGGCGAGCGCGCTCGGGGTGGCCGGGTCCTTCGCCTTCGATCTGCCGACGGGACCGGCCATCGCCGCGCTGTCGGTGGCGATCTTTCTCGGCAGCCACGCCGCGGCCTGGATCAGGGAGCGACGGCCATGGGTGCGAGACGGCTGATCGTCGGCATCACCGGTGCCACCGGCGTGGTGTACGGCCTCAGGCTGCTCGAGGTGCTGCGGGACCTGGACGTGGAAACCCATCTCCTGCTCACCCGGCCCGCGCTCCAGACCATTCGCTACGAGCTCGAGCGCTCGCCCAGCGAGGTGAAGGCGCTCGCCGATGTGGTGCATCCGTTGCACGATCTCGGCGCCAGTATCGCGAGCGGCAGCTTTCCCACCATGGGCATGGTGATCGCCCCCTGTTCCATGCGCACCCTGGCCGCGGTGGCGCAGGGCCTGTCCGACAACCTGCTCACCCGCGCGGCCGACGTGGTGCTCAAGGAGCGGCGCCGGCTGGTGCTGCTGGTGCGGGAGACCCCCTTGAGCCTCGTCCATCTGCGCAACATGTTGGCAGTCACCGAGGCGGGGGGGATCGTCATGCCACCGCTTCCGGCCTTCTATGCCAAGCCGAAGACTCTGGCCGAGATGATCGACCACACGGTGGGACGGGTGCTGGACCTGTTCGGGATCGCCACGCCTCTGGCACCCCGCTGGCGGTCGGAGGCGGAGGGCCCGTGAGCGGGTCTCTTTCGTCCTCCGTTTCGCCGGAGCGGGTCGGTCTCGTCGGACTCGGCCGCATCGGCCGCAATCTGGCGCTCAACCTCAAGGACGGCGGCGTCGAGGTGGTGGGCTTCGACCATGCGCCCGAGGCGCTCGCCCACGCGGTCCGGGACGGGTTGATCGCTGTGCCCTCGATCGAGGCGTTGCTCGATGCGCTCGCGCCGCCTCGGCTGGTGATGCTCGCGCTTCCCGCCGGTGCCGCCACCGAAGGGGTCCTCCAGGCCCTGCTGCCGCGGCTTGTGGCGGGGGATATCATCGTCGATCTCGGCAACGCTCATTTCGACGACACCGCCGAGCGGGTCCGGCGGTTGCGCGCCCGGGAGGTGGGATTCCTCGGGGTGGGCGTGGCCGGAGGCGAGAGCGGTGCGCGTTACGGCGCCGCCCTCATGGCCGGCGGTGAGAGCAGCGCCTGGGCGCGGGTGGCCCCGGTGCTCCGCAAGGCCGCGGCCCGCCTCGACGGTCGCCCCCAAGTTGCGCTGTTGGGGCCGGAAGGGAGCGGCCATCTTGCCAAGGTGGCGCACAACGCCGCCGAATATGCCGAGATGGCGGCCATTGCGGAAATCTACACCTTCTTGGAGCGCATTCTGGATCTGGGTCCCGAGGAGACGGCGCGGCTGTTCGACCGCTGGGCCCGGGACGACGGCGCCTCCTATCTGCTCGAGATCACCGCCAACATTCTGAGACGCGACGATCCGCTCACCCAGCGCCCGCTCATCGAGGTGGTGCTGGATCGGGTGGAGCACACCGGAACCGGCCTGTGGGCGGTGCAGGCCGCACAGGCCGCAGGGGTGGCGGTGCCCCAGGTGACCGCCGCCCTGGAGCTGCGGCTGATCTCGCGCGAACAGGAAGGCCGCAGGCGGCGGAGCCGGGACTGGCCGCGGGGTACGGTCGAGCGTCCGGATCCCAACGAAGCGGTGCCGGTTCTGGAGAATGCGCTGCTGCTCGCGCGCATCGGTGGCCTGGTGCAGGCGCTGGAGCTGGCCCACGAGGTGGCGCGAAGCCGGGGATGGCGGCTTGCGCTCGCGCGCATGTTGCGCATCTGGCGGGCAGGCGGCATCGTCCGCAGTCCGCTGCTGCAGCGTTTCGAACAGGCGGTACCGGAGCTCTCCCGGCCCGGCGGTCTGTTGTTTGAGCCTTGGCTTGCGCGACGAATCCGGGAACTGCTGCCGAGCCTGCGCCGGACGGTGGCGTTCGCCGCCCGGGCGGGTCTGCCCGTGCCGAGCCTGAGCGCCTGTCTGTTCTGGCTCGAGGCGCGGCATCAGACCTCCCTTCCCACCCGCATGACCGCAGCGCAGCGGGACTATTTCGGCGGCCACGGGGTGGTGCGGGCGGACCGGCAGGGCCGGTATCATCTCGACGGCACCCGGGTGCAAGCCGGCTAGAGCGGGGGGTCCGAAAGCCGGGCGAGCAGGGCGGGCAGCTCGTCCAGCCGGGCGATCCAATGGTCGGGGCGGAGCGCCCAACGCGGGTCCGGACCATAGCCCTCCCGCAACAGCACCACCGGCATGCCCAGCCCCCGCGCCGCCTCCAGATCGTTGCGGGAATCCCCGATCATCACCGCTTCCCTGGGAGCCACCCCGATCTGTGTCAACAGCGCCTGGAGATGGGCGGGATCGGGCTTGCGCCGGGCCACCCGGTCGCCACCCAGCACCGCGTCGAAAAGACACCTCAAATCGACCGCCTCCAAGAGCGCCTCGCTCGGCGCCTGGGGCTTGTTGGTGCACACGCCGAGCTTGATTCCGCGCGCCTTGAGGATCTCCAGGGTGGCGCGCGCACCCGGCAGCGGCCGGCTGTCGACATGGCCCCGCGCCTCGTAGAGGGCGAGATAGCGATCCACCCAATGCTGGAGTTCGCGCTCTCCCGGAGTCCGCCCCGTCCGCGCCAGCGCGCGCAGGACCAAAAGCCGCGCCCCGTCCCCGATCATGCGCCGCACCTCTTCTCGCCCCGGCGGCAC
>JALSGW010000129.1 GCA_026982585.1 Alphaproteobacteria bacterium
CGCCGCCACGGCCACAGACGGCCGCCTCGGTGCACGTCCACCAGCACCGCCCCCGGGGCGCGGTCGAGCGCCCGGGCCAGCGCACGGGCGAAACGGTTTCTGGCGTGGCGGGGATCGGCGGGATCGAGCGCCGGCGCTGTGGAGAGCCGGTAGCGCAGGCGGCCGCCGCTTGCCGCCTGCAGCAGCGCCGGGTGGAGCTCGGGCCTCGTGCGCTCCAACAGCCGCACCAGGCTCACCGTGCGCGCCAGCACCTGTTCGCGGGCGGCCTGGGCCACGGCGAGCCGGCGTTCGTCGAGGAAGATCAGTGCGGCCAGGAGCTGGGCGGTGAAGAGCGCGAGCAGCAGCAGCAGGATCAGCTGCCCCACGAGCGTGCGCGGCCACAGCCGCATCACAGCTCCTCCACCTCGGCCTCGAAACTGTAACCGCCGCCCCAGTGGGTGCGGATGTAGCGCGGCCTGCGGGGATCGTCGCCGAGCTTGCGCCGCAGGCGGCTGACGAGATTGTCGATGGCCCGGTCGAAGGGATGGCTCTCGCGGCCGCGGGCGAGATCGAGGAGCCGCTCGCGCGAGAGCACCACCCGCGGCTGGCGGAGGAAGGCGGACAGCAGGCGCGCCTCGGCGGTGCTCAGCGGGATCAGGGTGCCGTCCTCGCGCTCGAGCTCCTGGCGCTCGGGATGGAAGCGGAAGGCGCCGAAGCGGAGCCGCTTCCGCAGCAGGGCGGAGGTTGCCGGCGACGGGCCCTGGGCGCGGCGCAGCACCGCCCGGATGCGCGCCAACAGCTCCCTCGGGTTGAAGGGCTTGGCGACATAGTCGTCGGCGCCGAGCTCGAGGCCGACGATGCGCTCGGTGTCCTCGCCGAGCGCGGTGAGGAGGATGATCGGCAGGTTGCTCCGCGCGCGCAGCTCCCGGCACAGGCTGAGCCCGTCCTCCCCCGGCATCATGATGTCGAGGAGCAGGAGATCGACGGCGGCGGAGTCGAGAACCCGACGCGCCTCGCGAGCGTCCTTGGCGACGCTCACCCGCAGGCCGTGGCGGGTGAGGTACTGGGCGAGCGCCTCGCGGATCTCGCGGTGGTCGTCCACCACCAGGATGTGCGCGCCGCCTTGCGCCATGGCGAGCCCTCAAAACCGCTTCCAAATCTAGCGCGCATCCATGCCGCGCGGAGGGGTGAAGGTCGCAGACGGTCGCAGAGCCCGGGCAGGGCGACAATCTGCGACCATTTCTTACAACCATGGCAACGTTCCGCGACAGCGCGCGGCTAAGCGAAGGCCGTCGCACAGGCGGAGGAGACCGTCATGTCCAAAGCCCTTCTCTCCACGGCCCTGGCCTCGCTGCTGGTCGCCGCCGCTTCCAGCCAGGCCAGTCCCGACGACAAGCGTTTCTACGGTATGGCACCTTTGTGGCCATTCGGCGGCGGACCGGGCGCCGCCGCGCTCGCCCGCCTCGATGACGACGGCGACGGGCGGGTGGCCGTCGAGGAGGCGCGCCGCGTGTTGCGCGCCCAGCTGCGGCGGCATGATCGGGACGGCGACGGCGCGCTCGATCGGGACGAGTACGAGGGCTTCTGGCTCGAACGCATGCGGCCGATGGTGGCCCGGAGCTTCCAGCTCTGGGACGAGGACGCGGACGGGCGGGTCACCGACGGCGAGCTCGAGCGGCGCATCCGCATGCTTTTCTGGCGTTTCGATCACAACGGCGACGGGGTCATCACCCCCGGCGAATGGCGCCGGCGGCTGCACGAATACGACGAGGACGACGACTGAGGCAGGCATCGGGCGGGAAGGGGAGCCGTCTCCTTTCCCGCCCTCCCGGGAGGTGCGGCTCAATGGGCAAGGGTGTGTTCGGGGCAGGCGAGGCGGTGCGCCGCATCCTGCATGCGCTCGCCGCCGGCTCGGTGGTGGCGGCGCTTGTGAGCGGATTTTTCGCCGAGGAGCTCGAGGGGGTGGGGCTCGAGGCCCATCGCCTGGTCGGCATCTTCGCCCTTGGCGCGGTGCTGGCCCTGGCCCTCCTGCGGGTGCTTTACGGCCCCGCACCGCTCAGCGGTGACGGTCCGCTCCTGCAGAGGCTGGCCCGGCTCAACCACGCCGGTCTGCTGGTGCTGGCGGGAGCCCTCGCGCTCACCGGCCTGCTCGCGGACGGCGCCGGGGACCTGCCGCAATTGGGCGGCGAAGGGTTGGATTTCCTCGAGCTCGAGGACGAGGAGGAGGGCTCCGGAGAACTCTTCGCGGAGCTCCACGAGCTGCTGGTGGCCCCGTTCCTCGCCCTTTGGGGACTGCATCTTTTGGGTGCGGTGCGCAGGTGGCTGAAGGGGCGCGCCGGGTTCGGGCGAATGGCGGCGGGCTGAGGGACGGCTCGGCTCCCACGGGCGGTCACGAGCCGGCGAGCGCCCGCCACATCTCGAGATCGCGCTCGTGGGTCCAGATGCGCGGCCAGGCGATGCCGGACGCCTCGTCGAAGGCGCGCGCCACATCGAAGGGCATGCAGTGCTGGAAGATCACCCAGTTCCCGTAGCGGGGCTCCATGCGCGCCATGGCCTCGTCGTAGACCTGTTTGAGGCTCCAGCCGCGCTGTTGCCCTTCCTCTGCCACCGCCATGAGATCGGTGAGGAAGGACCGGGTCATGTTGATCGCCTCCTCCACCTCCCCCTCGCTCGCCGCGGCGCGCCCGCGCCCGGGAAGCAGCTTGGCGGGCTTGAGCTCGCGGAGGCGGGCGAGGGTCTCGGGCCACTCCCGCAGATGGGCGTCGCCGGCATAGGGGGTCGCGCCGTATTCGACCAGATCGCCCGCGAACAACACCCGCTCCTCGGGCAGCCAGAGGACGATGTCGCCGGCGGTGTGGCCGCGTCCGAGGAACAGAAGGTCCACCCGCCGGCGGCCGAGATGGAGGCTCAACCGCTCACCGAAGGTCAGGCTCGGCCAGGTCAGGCCGGGGATGCTCGCCACATCCTCGAACAGGCGCGGAAACCGTCCCACTTCGCTCTTGAAGTCGGCCTCGCCGCGCTCGGCGATGAGCGCCCGGGTGGCTTCGGAGGCGATGATCTCGGAGGCCCCGTAGGCGGAGGCGCCGAGCACCCGCACCGCATGGTAGTGGGAGAGCACCAGATGTTTGATCGGCTTGTCGCTCACCGCCCGCACCCGTTCGATCACCCGGCGCGCCTGTTTGGGGGTGGCCTGGGCGTCGAAGACGAGGACCGAGTCCTCTCCCACCACCACGCCGCTGTTGGGATCGCCCTCGGCGGTGAAGGCGAACACGCCGGGAGCGAGCTCATCGAAGCTGACGCGCTTCTCGCTGCGATCGGCGGTGGAGGCGAAGGCAGGCTGTGGCATGGCACGGCTCCCCATCTCCGCCCGCCGCTTTAGCCGCCTGCGCCCGGCCTGTCCACGTTCGGCTCCCAGATACCCGCCACATACTCCGCCTCCTCCTCGCCCGGCCAGGGCGGCATGGTGACGATGACGATGTCGAGGGGCGACAGGCCGGTGTTGCGGAACTGGAAGCGTACCCCGCAGGGGATGGTGTGGGCGGTGTGAGGGCGAAGGGCCGCCACCCGTTCCACATCCCCGCCGGCGCGCCACAGTTCGCCCTCGCCGGCGAGCACGTACCACAGCTCCTCCACCGTCCGGTGCCGTATCGCCCGGCTCACCGCGCCCGGCGGAAGACGGCAATGGACCATGCTGCCGCGGTCGAGCTTGGGCAGGAGCCGGATCTCGGAGCCGTCGGGGGCCAGCAGGTCGGCTGCCTCGGCCGGCCCCATGGAGCGGATGCACGGTTCGCTCATCGCTGATCTCCCGCTGATTCCGAACCACATGCGGCGGGTCGCCTGCCGCCGCGCTGCCGCCCGGCCTCTGCGGCAGGGGCCCGAAGGCGCAAAAACCCAGGCGCCCGAAGGCCCGCACCTGCCCGCTTCCGCCAACGGCCGAGCCTGCCCGTACGCCGCGGGACCCGCCGTTTCGCTCCCATTCCTACCGCCGCGCGAGGGCCACGGCGAGGGGCCG
>JALSGW010000130.1 GCA_026982585.1 Alphaproteobacteria bacterium
TGCGCTCCCGCGAACAGGATCGGCAACATATTGAAGGCGCTCTCGTAGCCCGCCTGGGCGTCGAGCCGTTTGGCGCCGGTCAGCATGCCCGAGGACCGCCAGGGGATCCCGTAGCTGCGCGCGAGCTGGCCGATCGCCAGGTTCATGAGGGCGAGCTCGCTCGTCCCCGCCATCGGCGCCCCGGACTTCATCGACACCGCGGACAGGAAGTGGCCGTAGATCACCGGGCAGCCGGGCCGGCACAGCTGCACATAGGCGATGCCGGCCAGCGCCTCGGCGTTGAGCTGGACCAGGGCGGCCGGCACCGAGGCCGGCGTGTTGGCGCCCGCCAGGGCGAAGGGCGAGACGATGGTGGGCTGGCCCGCCTCGGCGTAGACCTCGAGCGCCCCCAACATGGTGGCATCCCACACAAGCGGGGAATTGCAGTTGATGAGCGCAAGGATCACCGCCTCCCGCGCAACCCGCTCGGCACCGAACACGATCTCCATCATGCGCAGCGCATCGCGGGCCCGCTCCGGCGCCGTCACCGGCCCCATCACCACCTTGTCCCCGTGCACCAGAGCGCTTTCGGTGATGCGCAAATGGCGCTGCGGCACCGGCAGGTCGGTGGGCTCGCAGATCACCGACCCCACCCCGTGCAGCGCCGGCGCAAGCTGCGCGAGCTTGTGGAACACCTCGAGATCGGCGAGGGTGCCGTAGCGCCGCTCGCCGTCGAACATCCGCACGAAGGGCGAGCCGTAGTTGGGCAGGAACACGGTGGTCTCGCCGCCGATCTCCACATCCCGCTCCGGATTGCGCGCCCTGAGCCAAAAGCGCGACGGCGCCTGACCCACGAGCTCCATCAACAGCTCCCTGGGAATGCGCACGCGGTCCCCCTCGACCCGCGCCCCGGCCCGCGCCCAGCGCGCGAGCGCGCTCTCGCGGCGAAACGCGATGCCCACCCGCTCGAGCAGGGCGAGCGAGCCCTCGTGCAACCGCGCCAGTTCCCCCTCGCTCAACAGCTCGAGCGGAGCGAACGAACGCCGAACAGGCGCCAGCCACCGGGTCGGCTCTCGGTGCGCCCGCCTGGCCGCCCGCCCGCCGCGCCGGCCCTCTCGTCCCATGCGCCCTCTCCCGCACCGCACACATCACCATCCATAGCCGCCCGCGCAGACCGTACCTTGCCCCACACGACAAGGACAATCGCGCAAACGGCCTCGCTCGGCCGCTATCAGGTCGCGGAGAGGGGCTGATCGCCCGGAGCGCTGCGCAGCCGCGAGAGGGCCCGCTCCAGCTCGGCCCGCTCGCCGGAGGCGAGGAACAGACCCAGCTTGGTGCGCCGGAAGAGGATGTCCTCGGCGGTGCGCGCCCACTCCTCGGCGACGAGCCACCGCACCTCCCGCTCATAGAGGCCGGCGCCGAAATGGCGGCCGAGGTCGGCGGTGGTCTCCGCACCGGCCAACAGCTCGTGGATCCGCGTCCCATAGGCGCGGGCGAGCCGCCCCAGCACGCCGTCCCCGAGCCAGCCGTAACGGCGCGCGAGTGCGGCACGGAAGGCGGCGAAATCCCCATCGGGCAGGTCGCCGCCCGGAAGCGGTGCCCCGGCGGTCCAGCCCGGCGCCCGGCTGCCCAAAAGCGGCGCGAGGCGGGCGAGCGCCGCCTCCGCCAGGCGGCGGTAGGTGGTGATCTTGCCGCCGAAGATCGAGAGCAGGGGGGCGCGGGGATGGGGATCGAGGTCGAAGACGTAGTCCCGGGTCACCGCCGAGGGATCGGCGCTCTGGTCGTCGTAGAGCGGACGCACCCCGGCATAGCTCCACACCACCTGCTGCCGCCGCGGCGGCTCGGCCCAATAGCGCCCCACCGCCCGCAACAGATACTCCACCTCCTCCTCCGATATCGCCACCCGGCCGGGATCGCCGGCGAACGGCACATCGGTGGTGCCGACCAGGGAATAGGCTTCCTCGAAGGGGATGACGAACACCACCCGCCCGTCCTCGTTCTGCAGGATGTAGGCGTGCTCGCCCTCGTAGAGCCGGGGCAAGAGGATGTGCGAGCCCTTGACCAGCCGCACCCGGCTTCGCGATTCCACCTTCAGCCGGTGCTGGAGCACCTCCGAGACCCAGGGGCCGGCGGCGTTGACCAGAGCCCGCGCGCGCACCTCGCGCCGCCCGCCGTCCCGTTCCTCGACCACAAGCCGCCAGCCGTCGGCCCCCCGCGCGCCCTTGAGCAGACGGGTGCGGGTGCACACCTCCGCCCCGCGGCGGGCGGCATCCAGCGCGTTCAGCACCACGAGACGGGAATCGTCCACGAGGCAGTCGCTGTAGAGGAAGCCGACCCGAAACTCGGGCTTGAGCGGCGCCCCGTAGGGATCGGCCCGGCCAAGCCGCAGCCGCGCGCAGCCGGGCAGACGCTCGCGGCCGCCGAGATGGTCGTAGAGGAACAGACCGATGCGGATGAGCCAGGCGGGCCGCATGCCCGGATGATGCGGCAGCACGAACCGCAGCGGGCGGATGATGTGGGGTGCGATGCCGAGCAGCAGCTCCCGCTCCTTGAGCGCCTCCCGCACCAGACGGAAGGCGAACTGTTCCAGATAGCGCAGCCCGCCGTGGATGAGCTTGGATGAAGCGCTCGAGGTGTGCTGGGCCAGATCGTCCTGTTCGACCAACAGCACCCGCAGCCCGCGCCCGGCGGCGTCCCGGGCGATGCCGGCGCCGTTGATGCCGCCCCCCACCACCACGAGATCGAACGCCTCCGCCGCTCCGGCCATGCCCCTCGCCCCGCGTCGCACCGCATCCGCGACATGCGACCGTAGCGCCGGGAGGTGATGTTCACAAGCGCAAAGTCATGCGCGCTTTCGCGCGGCGGCCGCCGGGGCGACGTGGAGGTCGGTTTCCGATTCGCGCAGCACCGCGATCAAGGGCGGCGGCGGCGGGGCGTCGGTGAACAGGGCGTCGACATCCCGCACATGGCCCATGCGGGCGAGCGCGCTGCGGCCGAACTTGGAGTGGTCGGCCACCAGAAAGACCACGCGCGCGTTTTGGATGATCGCCTGCGCCACCCGCACCTCCCGGTAGTCGAAATCGAGCAGCGTGCCGTCGAGGTCGATGCCGGAGATGCCGATCACCGCGAAATCGGCCTTGAACTGGCGCACGAAATCGATGGTGGCCTCGCCCACGATGCCGCGGTCCCGGCTGCGCACCACCCCGCCGGCGACGATCACCTGGAAGTCCTCCTTGCTCGCCATCAAGGCGGCGACGTTGAGATTGTTGGTGATCACCGCGAGCCCCTTGTGGCCCATGAGCGCCCGGGCCACCTCCTCGGTGGTGGTGCCGATGTTGATCAAGAGCGAGGAGTGGTCGGGTATGTGTTCGGCCACCAGCCGGGCGATGCGCCGCTTGGCCTCGAGGTTGAGCACCCGCCTGGCGCCGTAGTCGATGTTCTCCACGCTCGAGGGCAGCCCGGCGCCGCCGTGGAAACGGCGGATCTTGCCCTCCTCCACCAGCCGGGCGAGATCGCGCCGCACCGTCTGGGGCGTGACCGCGAACTCGCGGGCGAGCGCCTCGATGGCGGCGAAGCCCTGCCGGCGCACGATGTCGAGGATGCGCGCGCGCCGCAAATCGGCGGCCATGCCCATCGTCCGCGGCCTCCCACGCGAACCGCGCACACCCTACCCACTCGGCCGAGCGGCGACAATGCGGGCAGCCGAACCCCTCAGCCGCGCCCGGAGCCGACCAGGGGGAGGGCCGGACGGGATCCGATCCCGACCGCCGCCGGCGCGGCGAGCAGCTCGCCGATGCGCGCCAGGGGAGCGGGCCGGCCGAACAGATAGCCCTGCGCGAAATCGCACCCCATGCGGGCCAGGATCTCGGCCTGGGCCCGCTGTTCGACCCCCTCCGCCACCACCTCGGCGCCGATCTGCCGGCTCAGACGGATCACCGTCTGGGCGATGCCCCGCGCCCGTTCCGAGGTGCACAGATCGGCAACAAAACTCCGGTCCAGCTTGAGACC
>JALSGW010000131.1 GCA_026982585.1 Alphaproteobacteria bacterium
AGCTTGGACGGCCAGACCGGGTACTCGGCGTCGATGGTCGAATCGCCGAGCTCGTAGGAGCGCAGGAAATGGGTGTAGCCGTAGTAGCCGAGCACCGCGATGACGAACATCGCCACCAGAATCCCGAGGATCTCGAGCAACCAGCGCAGGCGGCCCCGCAGGCGTCCGAGCACGAGTTCCATGCGCACGTGACCGCCGAGCCGCTCGCACCAGGCGATGCCGAGGAAGGCGAAGGCGGCCATGCTGATCTCGATCAGGTCCACATAGCCGTAGATGGGCGCGTTGAAGAGCTTGCGGCCCACCACCTGGACCACGCCGATGAGCATGAGGCCGAAGATGAAGAAGGCGGCGATGAGGTTGAGCCCCCGCTCGAGCGGCGCGAGCAGGCGGTCGAGCCGGGCGACGAGGCGTCCCCAGACGTCGCCCGGCTCCTCCCGTCCCTCGACGGAATCCATACCGCGGCTCGGGACCCGGCTCAGCCGCCGGTCGCCCGCTCGGCGATCTCGAGGATGCGTTCGACGACGCCGCGCGCGTCGAACTTGTCCTCGTTCTCGGCGATCCACTCCTCCCAGACGGGCTTGCCGGCCACCTCGCGGAAGCGCTCGAGCTGTTCGTCGGTGTAGACGATCTTCTCAAGCCGCGCCTCGAGGATGGGGAGGTTCTTGGCGTCGGCCTCGGTGTAGACCTCGAAGTAGCGGTCCACCACCGCCTCCTTCACCTCCTCGAGCAACGCCTTGTAGGCGTCCGGGAGCGCCGCATAGGCGTCCTTGTTGATGACGATCGGGCATTCGGTGGTGCCGGGGGAGAGATTGGCGGTGTACCAGTCCGCCACCTCGTGGATGCGATAGGCGATGTGGGCGTAGGTGAAGGGGAAGGAGGCGGCGTCGATGGTGCCGCGTTCGATGGAGGTGTAGACCTCGGTCGCCGGCATGGAGGTGGGGATGGCGCCGAGCCGCTCCATCGCCTTGCCGATGCCGCCGCCCGCACGCACCCGCAGCCCCGACCAGTCCTCCAGCTCCCGGGGCGGCTCGCCCCGCCCCAGGAACTCGTACTGGGGCAGGAAGGTGGAGGCGTAGAACATGGCGTTCCAGCGGTCGAGGTCGGCCTTGAGCGCGGGATGTTCCGGCAGCTCCATGCGCACCGCCCTGGAGGCCGCGGGATCGCCGAGGGGCAGGAACGGCAGCGTGTAGACCATCCAGGCCGGGTTCTTGCCGGGGTGGTAGAAGTTGCAGAAAATCGCCATCTCGAAGGCGCCGAGCTTGATGCCGTCGAGGTTCTCCCGCGCCTTGGACAGCGCTTCGCCGTAGAAGATGCGGATCTGCCAGTTGCCGCCGGTCTTCTCCGCCACCAGCTCGGACAGCGTCTCGAGCCCCTCGGTGAAGGCGCGGCGCTTGCCCCATACCGACACCTTCCACTGGAGTTGGGGTCCCTCGACGCGCTCCGCCGCCTCCACGGTCCCGGTGCCGAGGGCGCTGCCGCCGAGGAGGACCGCGGCGATCGCGGTCACGCTCACGATGTGTCGCATCATGCTACCTTCCTCCCACCCTAGGGCCGACGGGCCGCTCGTCCTGCGGCCGTGATCGCGCCGCCACACTGCCCGCACCTTCCCCTTTTGGCAAGACGGCGTCGGGTGCGGCCGAGACGGCGCGACGGACCGAAAGGAAAGAGGAACGGCGCTAGCGCTTGCTGAACTGGAAGCTGCGGCGGGCCTTGCGGCGGCCGTATTTCTTGCGCTCCACCATGCGCGCGTCGCGGGTCAGAAAACCACCCTTCTTGAGGATCGGGCGGAGCGTGGGATCGTAGTTCACGAGTGCGCGGGCGATGCCGTGGCGCACCGCACCCGCCTGGCCGGACAGACCGCCGCCGGAGACGGTGCAGTAGACGTCGAACTCGCCCACGCGCCCGACCGCCTCGAAGGGCTGATTGACGATCATCTGCAGCACCGGCCGGGCGAAATAGACCTGCAGGTCGCGGCCGTTGACGACGAACTTGCCGCTTCCGCGTTTGATCCACACCCTTGCGGTGGCCTCCTTGCGCCCGCCGGTGGCATAGGCGCGGCCCAGTTCGTCGAGCTTGGGCTTGAGCGCCTCCTCCTCCACCTCTTCGGTGGGAAGCCGGGGCTTGAGCGCCCGCAGCGCCTCGAAGCCGCCCGCCGTCGTCACCTCGGCTTCAGCCATCGGCGTCCTCACGCAGGCTGTTCTTGCGGTTCAGCGACGCGAAATCGATCTTCACCGGCCTCTGCCCCTGATGGGGATGGTGCGGCCCCTTGTAGACGTGGAGCTTGCGCATGATCTGCTTGCGCAACGGTCCCTTCGCGATCATGCGCTCGACCGCCTTGATGATCACCCGCTCGGGAAAGCGTCCGGCGAGGATCTTGTCCAGCCGCCGCGCCTTGAGCCCGCCCGGATAACCGCTGTGCCGGTAGTGGTACTTCTGGGTCGCCTTGTTGCCGGTGAGCGCCACCTTCTCCGCGTTCACCACCACGATGTGGTCGCCGCAGTCCAGATGCGGCGTGTAGTAGGGCTTGTGCTTGCCGCGCAGGCGGGTGGCGATGAAGCTCGCGAGCCGACCGAGCACGAGGCCGTCGGCATCGATCAGATACCATTCGCGCTTGATGTCGGCGGGCTTCGCCGAATAGGTCTTCATCCCTGCCATCCGCTCTCTGTCCCGGATCCCGCCCCGGCCGCCCAAGCACAAAGGCACACCTGCCGCCGCGGCCCGAGGCTCGGCGACGCGCTCACGGCGCCGCTCATCTAGAGAGCGGCTCCCGCCCTGTCAACCGCAGCGCCGCCCCTCAGCCCGTGTAGCCGAAGCGCCGCGGCAGCCACAGCACCACCTCCGGCACCAGCAGCATCACCAAAAGCGCCACCAGCAGCACCCCGAGAAACGGCCACAGCTCGCGGATCATCTCGCGCAAGGGAATGCCGGTGAGACCGTTGATGACGAACAGGAGCACGCCGTAGGGCGGCGTGATGAGGCCGATCATGATGTTGACGGTGATGGTCACCCCGAAGTGCACGGGATCGATGCCGAGCCGCTGGGCGGTGGGCAGCACCAGCGGCACCAGCACGAGCAGCATGGTGGTGGCGTCGAACAAACACCCCAGAAGAAGGAACAACAGCGCCACCACCAACAGGAACAGGGCGGGCGGGATGTCGAGACCGGTGAGCCAGGCGGCGAGCGCGTTGGGCACCTGCTCCGCCGCCACCACATAGTTGATCACGAACGCCCCGGCGATGATCAGGGTCACCACCGCGCTCGCGCGGGTGCTCTCCACCACCACCCGCCAGGCGCCGCCCGGCGACAGTTCGCGGTATCCCACGAGAGCGAGCAGGAGCGCGTAGAGCGCGGCGATGGCCGCCGCCTCGGTGGGGGTGGTGATGCCGCCGTAGATGCTGCCGAGCAGGATCACCGGCAGCAGCAAGGCCGGGAAGGCGCGAAGGGTGAGCCCGGGCATGCGCCCAAGCGGCACCGGAGGCTCGGTGGGAAAGCGGCGCAGGCGCGCGATCACCGCCACCGCCGCCATCAGCGCCGCACCCATCAGCAGCCCCGGCACCACCCCGCCGAGAAACAGATACCCCACCGAGGTGTTGGAGACGAGCGCGTAGAGCACCATGGGGATGGAAGGGGGGATGATGGGCCCGATGGTGGCCGAAGCGGCGGTGATCGCGGCGGCGAAGCCCGGCGTATAGCGCCCCCTCTCCCGCATCATGTCGATCATCAGCCGGCCGATGCCGGCGGCATCGGCGATCGCCGAGCCGCTCATGCCCGAGAAGATGAGCGAGGCCACCACATTGACCTGGGCGAGGCCGCCGCGCACGCGCCCCACCAACGCAAGACAGAAGTCGAGCAGGCGGCTGCTGATGGCACCGGCGTTCATGAGGTTGGCGGCGAAGATGAACAGCGGCACCGCCAACAAAACGAAGGTGTTGAACAGGCTGTTGAGGATCTGCTCGCCGGCGAGCGCAAGGTCCTGCCCCGTAT
>JALSGW010000132.1 GCA_026982585.1 Alphaproteobacteria bacterium
CCAGCCCATGCCGGTCGCAAGCGCGGCGGCGGCCCCGCCCGAGGATCCGCCCGCGGTGAGCTTGAGATCGAAGGGGTTGCGGGTCGGGCCGAAGACGTCGTTGAAGGTGTTGGCGCCGGCGCCGAATTCCGGGGTGTTGGTCATGCCGAGCACCACGCCGCCCCGCTCCTCGATGCGGCGCACCAAGAGATCCGAACGTTGCGGCACGTGATTGCGGAACAGGGTGGAGCCGAAGGTGGTGCGCACCCCTTCCACCTCCACCAGATCCTTGATCAACACCGGAAGGCCGGCGAGCCAGCCGCGGACATCCTCGGGCGGGGGACGCTCCATCAGCCGGCGCGCCCGCTCGCGCGCCCGCTCTTCGGCGAGGGTGACCACCGCATTGACCCGCTCGTTGACGGCGGCGATGCGTGCGAGGGCGGCGTCGATGAGCTCGAGCGGCGAGACCTCCCGCCTTTGCAAAAGCGCGACCACATCCCGCGCGCAAAGCCGCACGAGTTCGCTCGCCTCCATCACGGCACTCCCGTCCCGCCCCCTGCCCTTTGGCACAGCTGCCCCGCGCCCTCAAGCGCGGCGGGTGCGGACTCGCCTCGACGCCGTCCTTGGCCTAAGAGAGGGTGCCGGTGCGGGGTTTGGGGGTGGCATGGCGGAGATTCGCCTGGGCGTGGCGCCCATCGCCTGGATGAACGACGATCTGCCCGAACTCGGCGGGGACATCCCGGTCGAGCGCTGTCTCCGCGAGGCGCGCCTGGCCGGATACGCCGGCATCGAAAAGAGCGGGCGCTTTCCCGAGGATCCGGAAAGACTGCGCGCGCTGTTGGCCGAATATGGGCTTGTGCTGGTCACCGGCTGGTTTTCCGGAGAGCTCTACCGTCGCCGGCTGGAAGAAGAACAACAGCGCATCGCCGCCCATCTCGACCTTCTGCAACGGCTCGGCTGCAGCGTGCTGGTGTATGCCGAAACCAGCGGCAGCATCCAGGGCCGCATCGACACACCCCTCTCCCGGCGTCCGCGCATGCCCGAGGAGGAGGTCCCGCGCTACGGGGAACGGCTCACCCGTCTCGCGGAGTGGCTGCGCGGCCACGGGCTGGCCCTGAGCTTCCACTACCACATGGGGACGATGGTGGAACGCGCCGAGGAGGTGGACCGGCTGTTCGCCCACAGCGGCGAGGCGGTGGGACTGTTGTGGGACACCGGCCATGCGGTGTTCGCCGGCGCCGATCCCCTCGCGCTCGCCCGGCGCTGGGCCGGCCGCATCAACCACGTCCACTGCAAGAACGTGCGCGCTCGGGTGCTGGAACGCGCGCGGGCGGAGGACTGGAGTTTTCTTGGCGCGGTGCGGGAGGGGGTGTTCACCGTGCCCGGCGATCCGGAGGGCATGATCGATTTCGGCCCCGTCGCGCGGCTGTTGTACGCGGCCGGCTATGAGGGTTGGGTGGTGGTGGAGGCCGAACAGGATCCGGCCAAGGCGGATCCCCTGCACTACGCCCGCATGGGCCGGGAGACCATGGCCCGTGTTCTGGGCGCGGCCGGCTATCGGGTGCGGTGAGCGGAGAGCGATCCATCGCTGCGAGCCCGGCCCTGGTGCCGCTTCTGGTGGCGTTCGTCACCGTCTTCTGGGGCCTCAACTGGCCGGCGATGAAGGTGGCGGTGGCCGAACTCGGCCCGCTCTTCTTCCGCTCCATCAACGTCTATCTGGCCGCGGCGGGAATCTTCCTGCTCGCCCGGCTCTCCGGGGAGCGGCTGGCGCCTGAGCCGGGGGAGCTTATGCGCTTGTTTCCCGTCGCCCTGGTCAACGTCGGCGGCTGGCATCTGTTCACCGGCCTCGGGCTGGCCAGGATCGAAGGCGGGCGGGCGGCGGTGATCGCCTATACCATGCCGCTCTGGGCGGCGCTGTTCGGCCGCATGGCGCTCGGTGAGCGCCACGGTGTGCGCACCCTGCTGGCGTTGCCGCTGGGGCTCTTGGGCGTGCTGGTGCTGGTCGCGCCCGAACGCGAGCTTTTGGGCGAGCGTCCGCTCGGCGCCCTGCTCGTGTTGTTGGGCGCGATGTCCTGGGCCCTTGGCGCGGTGTTGACGCGGGCGGGGCAATGGAGCCTGCGGGTGTTCGCGCTCACCGGCTGGCAGCTGGTGCTGGGCGGGGTGGTGGTGGTCGTGGGCTGGCTTGTGAGCGATCCGGTGCCGGATCTCGGCGCCCTCACCTGGAGGGGTGTGGTGGGTACGCTCTATGCCTCCACCTTCGCTCTCGTGCTCTGTTTCGCCGCCTTCATCAAGATGGTGATGCTTTTGTCGCCGACGGTGGTCGGGATCGCCATGCTGGCGACCCCGGTGGTGGGTTTGGTGTCCTCGGCCTGGCTCCTCGGCGAGCCCCTGGGGCTGCGCGAGGTGGGGGCGCTGGCCTTCATCCTGCCGGCCATCGCGCTCGTGCTGTGGCGGCGCTCCTAGGGTTTGGCCCCCGTCCGGTGGTAGGGGTGGCCGCTCAACAGCGTGTGGGCGCGGTAGAGCTGTTCCACCAGCACCAGCCGCGCGAGCGCGTGCGGCAGGGTCATCGGGCCGAGGGAGAGGAGCAGATCGGCCTGTTGTGTGGTCTGTGGCGGCAATCCGTCGGGTCCGCCCACCACGAACACCAGCTCCCGGCATCCGCCGCCGCGCAGATCGTCCAACAGCCGGGCGAAGGCGATGCTGTCGAGCATCCGGCCCCGTTCGTCGAGGGCGATCACGAACCGATGCGCAAGCCGCGATGCGGGGCCGGCCACTTCAGCAGCGCGCCGCCGTCTTGCGTTCTGGCCGGTCAGCTCGCGCACCTCCACCCGCCAGGGCAGCCGCCGCAGATAGCGTACGATGAGGCGGTCCAGGAGTTCATCCCGGAGGCGTTCGTGGGCGAGGATGACGATTCGCACCTCGCCTCAGCCGACCGCGCGCACCTGCTCCCGGTCCTTGGGCGGCGCCACCGACCACAGCCGTTCGATGTCGTAGAGCGCCCGGGTTTCCGCCCGGAACAGGTGGACGATGACGTCGCCCACGTCGACCAGCACCCAGTTCGCCTCCTCGAGCCCTTCCACGGACAGGATCCGCACGCCCTCGGCCTCGAGGCGCATCTCCAGCTTTTCCGCCATGGTGACGATGTGCCGGTGCGAGGTGCCGGTCGCCACCACCATGAAGTCGGCGATGGTGGTCTTGCCCCGCAGGTCGATGACCACCGGCTCGATCGCCTTGTCCGCTTGCAGGCTGGCGGTGATCAGGCCGAGCATCCGTTCGGCGCTCTCGGATGAGGACGGATCGCCCGCGATGGCCGTCACTCCCTACCTCCCGCCCAGGCCGCCGTTCCCTGCCGGTGCCGGATGGCGGTGGCCGAGGCCGGATGCGGCCTGAGGCGGATGAACACCCATGCCGGCGGCTCGCGATCGACGAGCGTGCGCGCTTCAATCTCCGGCAGCCGGAAGGGCGCAAAACGCCGCGCCGCCGCACCCGCCAGCGCAGGATAAGCATAGGGGCTGCGCTCGAAGACGGCAATGGGCATGATCAGGAACAACCGCCACCACTGCCGCCAACGCGGCAGCTGCAGCAGATTGTCGGCGCCCAACAGGAACACCAGGCGCAGGTTGCGCAGGCGACGCAGACGGGTCAGGGTGTCCACCGTGTAGCGCGTGCCCATCTGCGCTTCGAGCGCCGACACCCGGATATAGGGATGTCCCGCGGTGAGCGCCCGCGCCTGAGCGAGACGCCGGGCCAGGGGCGCCATCTCCCGTTCGGATTTGAGCGGATTGAGGGGCGAGACCAGCCACCAGACCAGGTCGAGGCCGAGGCGCCTGCGCGCCTCCGCGCTCACGTAGAGATGGCCGTCGTGGGCCGGGTTGAAGGAACCGCCGAGGACGCCGACCCGAAGCACCGGCGCCGGCCGCGGTCTCTCCTCCCGGGCCAGGAAGATCCGGCCCACCGGCCGGCGCGGCGGAAAGCTCAGGGCGCTCAACCCGTCCGCTCAGGCG
>JALSGW010000133.1 GCA_026982585.1 Alphaproteobacteria bacterium
TCGGTCTCGGGCGGCGCCCCGTGGAATGGATCGAGGAGGTGCGGGAGGCGCGTGACCGCCGCCGCGCCGGCCCCACCGCACCCGCCTCGGGCCTGTTCTTCGCGGGCGCCCGGTATCCGGGACTCGACCTCATCCGCAGCTGAACGTCACACCCCCATCATCCGCAGGGTGAGGATCTCCACCATCAGCCCCAGCAACAGGTCCACCACCACGAATCCCAGCGCGATGCCGCCCGTGGTCTCGAGCGCCTGCCGGGTCACCAGCCAGCGGTAGACCAGCACCGCGATCAGAGCCGAGAACACCAGCAAAGCACCCAAGGGTTCGGGCAAGACGAAGGTGAGCACCACCGCCGCCGCGAACAGGGCCACCTGCAGCACGCTGGCCCAGTTGCCGGCGACGATCAGCGGCACGTAGCGATGGGAGAGGCCGACCGCGCGGGTGAGCAGGATCGCCGCCAGCGGAAACGCCGCCCAGTCCAGCACGTAGCCCACCGCCTGGACCAGCGCCACCCAGCCGAGGCTCGCCGGAAGACCGGTGATGCTGTACTCGTGGACCAGGATCACCGCATAGAGCGGTGCTGCCAGCACCGCCGCGAAGAAGGAGCGCCAGAAACCTTCCACCGAAAGGTCGAAGAAGCTCATGGCGTTCGGCTCCTGGCGGGCCAGCAGCCAGGCCCCGAACAGCGCCCGTTCGATCTCCTCGCGCGTGGGCATCAACCGTCCCCGAAAAAACTCCCGAGAAAGCGGAGGTAGACCCGGCTCAGCGCCTCAAGCTCCGAAAGCGGCACCTGTTCGTCCACCCCATGGATGTTGCGCGCCACGAGCCCGAATTCGACCACCGGGCAGTGGCGGTGGAGGAAACGGGCATCCGAGGTTCCGCCCCCGGTGGAGAGGACGGGGGCTGAGCCGAGTTCGTCCTCGATGGCGCGGATCAAGCGCTGCACTTCCGGCCCGGGTCGGGTCAGGAAGGGCTCCGAGCTGCTCAGTACCTCGAGTGTGAAGGGACATCCGCTCCGGCCGAGACGTTGCTCCAGCAACGCCACCAGCGACCCGGCGCGGTGGCGGTCGTTGAAGCGCACGTTGAACACCGCCTCCGCCGCCCCCGGCACGCGGTTGACCGCGCCCCCGTCCGCAGCGAGGCGCACGATCTGGAGGGTCGAGGGTGCGAAATGTTCCGATCCCGCATCGAGCGGCTCCTCGATGAGCGTCCCGAGCAGCCGCACGAGCGCGTGGGCGGCGTTGCAGGCCTGGTCCGGATAGGCGACGTGGCCGCTCTGTCCCTGGGCGCGGAGCCGCGCGGTCAAGGAGCCCCGCCGCCCGATCTTGACGGCGTCGCCGAGCCGGCGTTCGCAGGTGGGCTCGCCCACGAGGGCGAAGTCGAGCCGCTCGCCCCGCTGCTCGAGCCAGTGCAGCAGCGCCCGGGTGCCGTGGACGGCCGCTCCCTCCTCGTCGGCGGTGAGCAGGAGCGCGAGGCTTCCGCGCGGCCGCCCGCCCTGGAGGAAGGCCTCGAGCGCGGCGAGGAAGGCCGCGATCGCCCCCTTCATGTCGGCGGCACCCCGGCCGTAGAGGATCCCCTCCTCGACCGCGGCGGCGAAGGGAGGATGGCGCCAGCGGGCGGCGTCCTCCGCCGGCACCACGTCCACATGGCCGCAAAACGCCAAAACCGGCGGCGCGTCGCCCAGACGGGCGTAGAGATTCTCCACCTCCTCCCCGGCCGGACCGAAGCGCAGGTGATGGATGGCAAAGCCGAGCGGCCGCAGCCAGCGCGCGATCAGCTCGAGGCTGCCGGCGGAGGCGGGGGTGACGCTCGGACAACGGACCAGAGCGCGGGCATAGGCCTCGACATCCGAAGGAGACACGGGATCAGTCGCGCAGCAGGTCGTTGATGGAGGTCCGCGCCCGGGTGCGGGCGTCCACCCGCTTGACGATCACCGCACAGGCGAGCTGCGGTCCGGGGCGGCCGTCGGCCAGCGGCCGGCCGGGCAAGGTCCCCGGCACCACCACGGAATAGGCGGGCACCCGCCCCTGGACGATCTCTCCGCTCTCCCGGTCGATGATCTTGGTGGAGGCGCCGATGAACACGCCCATCGCGATCACCGCTCCGCGTTCCACCACCACCCCCTCCGCGATCTCGCTGCGGGCGCCGATGAACACCTCGTCCTCGACGATCACCGGCCGCGCCTGCAGGGGCTCGAGCACGCCGCCGATGCCCACGCCCCCCGAGATGTGGCAGTTGCGGCCGATCTGGGCGCAGGAGCCGACCGTGGCCCAGGTGTCGATCATGGTGCCTTCGTCGACGTAGGCGCCGACGTTGACGAAACAGGGCATCAGCACCACGCCCGGTGCGATGTAGGCGGAACGCCGCACCACGCAGTCGGGCACCGCCCGGAATCCGGCGCGGCGAAAGCGCTCGGCGTCCCAGCCCCGGAACTTGGAGGGGATCTTGTCCCACCACCCTCCGCCCTCCGGCCCGCCCTCCTGAAGGCGCAGCGGCTCGAGGCGGAAGCTCAGCAGCACCGCCTTCTTGAGCCATTCGTGCACCACCCAGCCGCCGTCCGTCTTCTCCGCCACCCGCAGCGCGCCCCGGTCGAGCGCATCCAGGGCGAAGTCCACCGCCTCCCGCAGAGCGCCTCCGGTCTCGGGTCCGAGACCGTCGCGCCGCTGCCATCCCTCTTCGATGAGCGCCCGTGCCCGCTCCGCGTCCATGCCGTCCCCCTCGACAAGCGGCGCCGCCCAACCTATCGCCGGTCCGGACCCTGTCAATGCGGGCCGCCATTGGGCGGCGGAAGGGGCGCATGGAAACCGAACGACGGCTGTCGCGCTTCCGCGATCTCGAGCTCTGGCCGCTCGAGGAGCTGCTCGAGGGGCTCTGGACCCACAGCCAGAAGGCGCTCGCCGCCGTCGGCTGGGCGCTGCCGGCGCTGGCCGGGGCGGTGCGGGAGGCGGCCCGCCGGCTCGAGCGCGGGCGGGGACGACTGGTCTACAGCGGTGCCGGCACCTCGGGACGGGTCGCGGTGCAGGACGGGGTGGAGCTCGTGCCCACCTTCTCCTGGCCCAGGGAACGGCTCGCCTTCCTGCTCGCGGGCGGCGAAGTGGCCTTGACCACCGCCGTGGAAGGGGCGGAGGACGACGCCCGGGCGGGCCGCGACGGCATCCGGGCGCTCGTGCTAGGTCCGGAGGACGTCCATGTGGCGGTGGCCGCCTCCGGCACCACCCCCTTCACCCTCGCCGCCCAGGAGGCGGCGCGCGAGGCCGGTGCGCTCACCATCGCCCTCGCCTGCAACGCCGACGCGCCGCTGCTCGCGGGTGCGCATTGCCCGATCCTGCTCCCGACCGGCGCCGAAGCGCTGGCCGGATCGACCCGGCTCAACGCCGCCACCGCCCAGAAGATCGCCCTCAACCTGTTCTCGACCGCCCTGATGGTGCGGCTCGATCGGGTGGCGCAAGGGATGATGGTGGCCCTGAGCCCGACCAGCCGCAAGCTGAGGCGGCGCGCCCTGGCGATCCTCCGGGAGCTCACCGGCGCCTCCGAGCCGGCCTGCAGGGAGGCTTTGGAGCGGGCGGGCGGCGACCTCCGCCGCGCCATGGCACACATCCTCGCCCACCAGCCGGCCCGGGAGCCCGGCTCGATCCCGGTTCAATCGGAACGTGCGCCCATATCCTCCGGCAGGCGCAGGACCAGGTGACGGTCGCCGTGGACGTTGTCCACCCGCGCCACCGGCGGCCAGTACTTGTCCTCCAGAACCCAGGGACGGGCGAGGAAGGCGCGCCGTTTGTCGTAGGCCCGCCGCCAGGGCTCGAACAACAGCCCCACCGGATGCGGGGCACCGCGCAGGATGCTGTCCGCGGGCGCGCAACGCCCCTCCTCCACCTCCCGGATCTCCTCGCGGATGGCCACCATGGCATCGATGAACCGATCGAGCTCGGCCTTGGATTCGCTCTCCGTGGGCTCAATCATCATGGTCTC
>JALSGW010000134.1 GCA_026982585.1 Alphaproteobacteria bacterium
GAGCGCCACCGACCGGGTGGACGCGCGCTGGGTGTTTGCGGGCGGGAGCCTGGCGCTGGCCCTCGCCGCCTTCGGCTTCGCGCTGTTCGCCCGCGACTTCTGGACCGCCTTGCCCTGGCGAGCGCTCGTCGGGGTGGGCATCGCCGCCACCTACATGCCCGGCTTGAAGGCCCTGGCCGATCGCCTGCGCGGGCGGGATCAGGGACGGCTGCAGTCGCTGTACACCGCAAGCTATGCGCTCGGATCCGCCCTATCGGTGGCGGCCAGCGGCCTGCTCGCGGACGCTTTGGGATGGCGCGGCGCCTTCGCCGTCATCGGCGCCCTCGCGTTGTTGGCGGGGCTGCTGTTCTTTGTTGCGGCAGGTGCGAAGGCGCCGCCGTCTCCTCCAGCGCCCACCGCCGCCCGGCTGCGCGAGGTGTGGCGCCACCGCGAGAGTCGCCGCTATGTGCTCGCCTATGCGTTGCACACTTTCGAAATGTTCGCCTTCCGCACCTGGGTGGTGAGCTTTCTCTCCTTCTCCTTCGCCTACCAGGGGCAGGATGCGAATCTCGCCTGGCTGTCCGGCTTTGCGACCGTGATCCTGCTGCTTGGCCTGCCCGCCGCCCTGCTGGGCAACGAGTGGGCCGAGCGCCGCGGGCGCAAGTCCAGTCTGCGGGCGATCATGCTGCTCTCCGGCCTGTGCGCGCTGGCCCTGGCGCTTGCGGTATCCGCACCGGTTCCGCTCGTGCTCTTGCTCTCCCTCGCCTACGGCGCCCTGATCATGGCGGACAGCGCCGCGATTACGGTGGGCACGCTCGCGGTCGCACCTGCGTCCCGGCGCGGCGCCACCATCGCCGTCCAGACATTCCTCGCCGCCCTCGCGGCCATGGTCAGCCCGCTGCTCTTCGGCTATCTCCTGGATGCCTTCGGGGCCGACCGACCGCTCGGCTGGCGGGCCGGTTTCGCCGCCACCGCCCTCGTGGCGGTCAGCGGTGTGGTGGTCCTCGGCAGGGGTCGATGACGCGTGAGGACAGGGAGAGGCCGCATGTTCGATGCGCGGAGGATGCTCGAGGACATCCGCGGCTGGGTCGAGATCGAGACGCCCACCTCGGCCCGGGACAATCTCCTCCAGCTGCTCGCGCAGGTGGAGGATTGCTTCCGCCGGCTCGGCGCCCGCACGCGCCGCATCCCCGGACGGGACGGCCTCGCCGACCACCTTTTGGTGGAATCGCCCTGGGGCGAAGCGGATCAGCCCGGTGTGCTGATCCTGAGCCATCTGGACACCGTCCACCCCATCGGCACCCTGAGTTCCCGGCTGCCCTTCCGGGTCGAGGGGGATCGCGCCTTCGGTCCGGGCATCTACGACATGAAGGGCGGCGCCTATCTCGGCCTCGCCGCCTTCCGCGCCATCGTCGAGGCGGGAAGCCGCACCCCGCTTCCGCTGCGCTGGCTGTTCGTGAGCGACGAGGAGATCGGCAGCCCCACCTCGCGCCCGGCGATCGAGGAGGAGGGACGCCGCGCCAAATACGTGCTGGTCACCGAACCGGCTCGAGACGGCGGCAAATGCGTCACCTCCCGCAAGGGGGTGGCCCGCTTCACCCTGCGCATCCACGGCCGGCCCGCCCACGCCGGGGCGCGCCACGCCGACGGGCGCAGCGCCATCCGCGAACTCGCCCATCAGATCCTCGAACTCGAGGGACTCACCGACTATGCGCGCGGCATCACCGTGAACGTGGGTCTGGTGCAGGGCGGCACGGCGGTGAACGTGATCCCGGCCTATGCCGAGGCCAGGGTCGATCTCCGGATCCCCGATCAGGAGGCGGCGGAAATCTACATCCCCCGCATCCGCCAGCGCCGGCCGCACATCGAGGGGGTGCGGATCGAGGTGGAGGGCGGGCTCGACCGGCCGCCATTCGAGAAGACCGCCGCCACCGAGGCGTTGTTTCAGCACGCCCGGGCGCTTGCCCGGGAGATCGGCTTCGTGCTGGAGGACAGCGCCACCGGCGGCGGCAGCGACGGCAACTTCCTGGCGGCCGATCGCCCGGTGCTGGACGGTCTTGGGGTGGACGGCGCCGGCGCCCACACCTACGAGGAACATCTCCTGATCTCCTCGCTGGTTCCCCGCGGCCGGCTGCTCTGTCGCCTGATGGAGACCCTCGCCTAGATGGCCGGCCCGCCCTCGCGCGCGGAGCTGCGCCGCCGGTTGTTGGCCCGCCGGCTCGCCCTGGACGAGGCCCGCCGCAGTGCCGCCTCGGCGGCGATCCGCGACCGCCTCGCCCCGCTGCTCGTCCGTCTTTCCGGACCGATCGCCTTCTACGTGCCAATTCGGGGTGAGCCCGACCTGCTGCCCCTCGCCTTCACCCTGCACGAGCGCGGCATACCGCTGGCCCTGCCCGTCGTGGTGGCCAAGAACGCGCCCCTGGCATTCCGGCGATGGCAGCCCGGCGAGCCTCTGGTGCCCGGCGTCTGGAACATCCCGGTGCCACCGCGGGAGATGCCGGTGCGCCCGCAGCTGATCCTGGTGCCGGTGGTCGGATTCGACCGGCAGGGCTTCCGGATCGGATACGGCGGCGGCTATTACGACCGGACCCTCGCCGCCTTGCGTCCCAGACCCTGGACGGTGGGCGTGGGCTTCGCCGTCTCGGCGGTCGATACCATCCACCCCCAGCCCCACGACCAGCGCCTGGACCTGGTGATCACCGAGGAGGAGCTGGTGCGGTGCCGCGCCGATCCCCCGCCCTGGGATCACGACCGCGCTTGAGAGCGCGGAGGTCAGACCGGTCGGGCTCGGGCCCCTTGGTGCCATGTGCCCAGATGCATGCGAAAGCGGTCGCTCGCCACAAGCCGCCCAGCCCGGGCGAGCCGGTCTCGGGCGTAGGCGCGGAGCCCGGATGCCGCCTGCGGCGCGAAAGTGGCTTCCAAAAGGGCCCAGATCGCCCACAGCACGTCGGCCATCGCCATCCACAGATAGAGCCGGCGGAGCTCGTCCGGCCGGGGCGCGCAACCGCTATAGCGGACAAGCCACAGCTCCGCCTCTTCGGCGGTACAGCCGCACTCCACCGCAGCGTCCGCCACATCCCACAGGGGATCGTTCCAGCCCGCATACTCGAAGTCGATGAGCCAGAGACGGTCCGGGCAGCGGAGCAGGTTTTCCGGCACCGGATCGTTGTGGCACGGGCACAGCGTCTCGGATGGAACCGCCACCTCCCGAGCCAGCCGGTCCACCTCGGCCACGGCCGCCCGCTCTTCGGCGCCGAGCGCTCCCGCGCGGGCCTCGAGCAGGCGCACATATTGGGCGAGACGCGCTCGGGGATCGAACCGCCCGCGGAAAGCAAGCCGGCTTCGATGCAGCCTCTTTAGCAGTGCGAGCGCGCGATCCCTTAGCCTGGGATCGTCGCGCAGCCGGGCTGCGGTGAGCGGCCTGGCGCCTTCGAGCGCCGGCATCAACAGCTCGCCGCTTTGCGCGTCGAAGGCGAGATAGGAAGGGGCGAGACCGTGCCGCACCGCGAGGTCGAGGTTGTGCCGTTCCGCCCCGCGGTCGATCAGGCGCGCGACCCCGTGCCCCGGCAGGCGCAGCACATAGGCGCGCCCGTTCAGCACGATCCGATAGGTGCGGTTGGTCATGCCGGCGAGCGGCCGAACCTCGCGGAGCTCGAAGCCGCCGTCGAGCACGGGGATAAGGCGGCGGAGGGCCGTGCGTATGGCGCGCGCGGGATCGGACGACACGGGCGGGATCCGTCCTGGAGACCGGCGCGGACAGGGCGCCGGGCCGTCGGCGTTTGGGGCCGTTTTTCCTTAGCGGCGGCCTTCTCCGCCGTAAACCCCGCGCGCCTCCAGGGATCCGATGGGCGCGCGGGCCGGGGCCGACGCCGGCCCCGGCCTGGCCACAGGGCTTGCGCGTTCGACGATCAGTCGTGGAACCGAAAGCGCGGGCGACGCCGCGGGCGCGGAG
>JALSGW010000135.1 GCA_026982585.1 Alphaproteobacteria bacterium
GTGGCCGCGCTTTCCGACCTTCCCCCCGCACATCTTCCCGAGATCGCCTTCGCCGGGCGCTCCAACGTGGGCAAATCCTCCCTGCTCAACGCCCTGACCGGCCGCAAGCAGCTCGCGCGCACCTCCCACACCCCCGGCCGCACCCAACAGCTCAACTTCTTCGAGCTTGCCGGCCGGCTGCTGCTGGTCGACCTGCCCGGCTACGGTTACGCCAGAGCCCCGAAGGCGCTCGTCGAATCCTGGACCCGTCTCGTGCGCGACTATCTGCGCGGCCGGCCCACCCTGTTGCGGGTGCTGCTTTTGATCGACGCCCGCCGCGGCCTCACCCCGGCCGACCGGACCATGGCGGCGCTGCTCGGCGAGGCCGCGGTTCCTTATCTGCTCGTCCTCACCAAGGGGGACCTGCTCAAACCCGCCGAGCGCGAGCGGAGGGTGCAGGAGCTCGCCGCCTTCGCCCTCAAGGCCCCGGCCGCGGTGCCGCAGCCGCTTGCAACCAGCGCCCGCACCGGCCTCGGCATCCCGGAACTGCGTGCCCTGCTCGCTCAGACCTGGACCGAAGCCCTCGGGAGCGCGCCATGAGCCGCCAGCCCGTCAGTGACGACATGGCCCGCATCGCCCAGACCCTGATCGAGGCGCTGCCCTACATGCGCCGCTACAACGGCGCCACCTTCGTGGTCAAATACGGCGGTCATGCCATGGGCGAGGAGGAGCTCGCCCGCAACTTCGCCCGCGACGTGGTGCTGCTCAAGCAGGTGGGCATCCACCCGGTGGTGGTGCACGGCGGCGGACCGCAGATCCGGCGCATGCTCGAGCGGCTGCGCATCGAAAGCGCCTTCGTCGACGGCCTCCGGGTGACCGACGCCGCCACCGTGGAGGTGGTGGAGATGGTGCTCGCCGGCCGCATCAACAAGGAGATCGTCAGCGCCATCGAGGCCGCCGGCGGCAAGGCGGTCGGCATCTGCGGCAAGGACGCCCGCCTCATCCGCGCCCGCAAGCTTACCCGCGTGCGCCGGGATCCCCAAAGCCACATCGAGCAGGTGGTGGATCTCGGCTTCGTCGGCGAACCCGAAATGGTGGACCGCACCATCCTCGACGTGCTGGCCGGCAGCGAAATCATCCCCGTGGTGGCGCCCATCGGCGCCGGCCCCGCGGGCGAGACCTACAACATCAACGCCGATGTGGCCGCAGGCGCCATCGCCGCGGCGGTGCAGGCGCGCCGGCTGCTGATGCTCACCGACGTGGCCGGCGTGCTGGACGGCGAGGGCCGGCTCCTGCCCTGGCTCACCGTGGACCAGGCGCGCCGCCTGATCGATCAGGGGGTGGTGGCGGGCGGCATGATCCCCAAGCTCGAGACCTGCCTGCAGGCGGTGGAGGCCGGCGTCGAGGCCGCCACCATCCTCGACGGCCGCATCCCGCATGCCATCCTCCTCGAGATTTTCACCGAACACGGTATCGGCACCCAGATCCGGGCCCGCCGTCCGCCCGCCTGACGCGCCGCACCCGGGACCGGGCGCGCGGCCCCAATTCACTCCGCAATGCCCTCCACCACCCAGCGTCGCCGTTCCCCGGCGAGGCAGCCGCTGGCGTAGACGGTGCGGATACGCGCCTCCCGCTGCTGGGGTCCCCTGAGCGCCATGCAGCTGTGGGTGGCCTCCAGCACCACCAGAAGTCCTTCCGGCTCCAGGACCTCTTCCAGCACCCGGGCGATCTCCTGGGTGAGCCGTTCCTGGATCTGCAGCCTTCTTGCCAGCACCTCCACGAGTTCGGCGATGTGGCCGATTCCGACCAGCCGCTCGCGGGCGACGAAGGCCACCGTGGCGGTACCGAAGAAGGGCGCGATGTGGTGCTCGCAGTGGGAGGCGAACGCGATCTGCCGTGCGACCACCAGCTGGCCCCGCGCCGCCGCACAGGGCAGGGGATCGCCCAGCACCGCGCGCGGATCCCGCCCGTAGCCGGCGAAATATTCTTCGAAGGCGGCGATCACCCGCTGCGGCGTCTCCCGCAGGGCCGGCCGGGCGGGATCCTCGCCGATATAGGCGAGAAGGGTGGCGACGGCCCGCTCCGCTTCCGCCCGCGAAGGACGCTCCCCCATGCCGCTCTCCCCACCGGTTCCAGCGCGCCCGCCGTCAACCCGCACCGAGACGCTCGAGCGCCGCCACCAGCTCATGCCCCGGGCGCCAGCCGGACGCCAACAGCACCGCCCGCGGTCCCCGAAGCGCGAGCAGGGTGGGATAGCCGACCACCCCGAGCGCTGCTGTCTTGCGCCATTCCGCCGCCACCATTTCCCGCAACGACGGGTCGAAAAAGCGGGCGCGAAACCGCTCCTCCTCGACCCCGAACTCGCCGCACAGGATGTCCCCAAGCCGCTCGGGATCGGTGATGTCCTCCCCCCGCGCATAGAAGCGCTCCTGCAACCGCAACAAGCCCGCCACCGCCAGCGCCGGCCAGCGCTCGCGCAAGAGCAGAAGGGCCCGACAGGGCGGCTCGCTCGTGTAGGGAAAGCGCGCCCGCTCGAGAAAGGCGAAATCGAACGGCTGGCCGGTGCGCTCCTGCACCCTTTGCCAATGCCCGCGCAATCGGGCACGGCCGGCCTCGTCGAGGGGTCGTCCGTCCTCCTTGGCGAGCGGACCCGTGCGCAGGATGATGTCGATCCCGGGAAAGCGAGCGAGCAGCTGCTCGAGGCTCGGTGCGAACCCCCAGCACCAGGAACACAAGGGGTTGGCGATGTAGAGGAGCTGGACCACGGCCGACCCCGCGCTGGTCGGAGGTCTGGTCGGAGTGGGGCGATTCGAACGCCCGACCCCCGCCTCCCGAAGGCGGTGCTCTACCAGGCTGAGCTACACTCCGATCGGCCCTTCTAATAGTGTAGCGGCAGCGCCGCGGCAAGCCAGGCGGTGATCTTCGGCGGGTCAGCGGACCAGCCGGTAGCCTCCGGACTCGGTGACCAGGATCGTCGGTTTGGAAGCGTCGGGCTCGATCTTCTGCCGCAGGCGATAGATGTGGGTCTCGAGCGTATGGGTGGTGACCCCGGCGTTGTAGCCCCACACCTCGTCCAGCAACACGCTCCGGGCCACCGCCCGGTCGCCCGCGCGGTAGAGATATTTGAGGATCGCCGTCTCCTTCTCGGTGAGATGGATCTTGCGACCGTTGTCGCACAACAACATCTTGGCCGCGGGCTTGAACCGGTAGGGGCCGATCGTGAAGACGGCGTCGTCCGACAGCTCGAACTGGCGCAGCTGGGCCCTGAGGCGGGCGAGCAGCACCCCGAGCCGCACCGGTTTGGCGATGTAGTCGTTGGCGCCGGAATCGAGCCCGAGGATGGTGTCGGCGTCCCCGTCCCGGGCCGTGAGCATCAGGATCGGTGCCTTGACCCCCTGGCGGCGCAGCCGCCGGCAGAGATCGTACCCCTCCCCGTCCGGAAGCCCGACGTCGAGGATGATGGCGTCGAACAGCTGCTCGCGCACCCGCTCCAAAGCCGCCCGCATGCTGCCCACTTCCTCCACCTGATAGCCCTCGTGGGCGCGCAGCTGTTCGGCGAGCTCGGTGCGAAAGAGCTCGTCGTCCTCCACCAGCAACACCCTCGCCGCGGCCGCCATCGTTCCTCCTCCCGGACCGTGGTCTCGGCTGCATGTCCGCGGCCCAAATTAGGCGCCAGATAGCCGGCGAAAAAGGGGCCCGCCGCCTGCCGCGCTGCCGGCCCGAAGCCCCGCCAAGGCGGCATTGCTGCAATGCAAAAACGCGCCTTCCCGCCTTCGCCGCGTTGCCCATATGGGCCGCGGACGGATGCTTGAACGGTTCGGAGGATGGGCCATGGCGACGGCGCGTGTGGTTCGACGGGAGGGCGCGGGATCCGCGCTCGGGCGGCGGCTGTGGGAGCGGGTGCAGGGCCTGTGGCAGCGGCTGATCGAGCGGATGGAGGAGG
>JALSGW010000136.1 GCA_026982585.1 Alphaproteobacteria bacterium
CGAGCGCGCGCTCGTCGAGGCGTCGCCCCGCCCGCGCCGGGAACGGTTCGGACCGTCCTGTTTTGCTCGCTTCTCTTCCACCGCCGCCTGCCGCCCGCCGGACACCGTTTCGCTGATGCTCCCGTCTCGGGCCCTGCTGGGGCCCTTGCCGCGAGCACCCGGCGAGGAGGCACGCCGATCCGAGGCGCCGGTTCGCTTCCCCGAACAAGAGGCCTTGCGTGTCCGTTCGCACCGGCGCCGCCGCGGGCGGGACGTTCTCGCTGAGGGGATCGTCTTGCGCCGGCCATGGCATCGGAGCGGGCGAACATGCGGTCCGGAGGGTTGCTCGCGCAACCGGTGGCAGACTCTTTCATCCGGCTCGACGAGCAGGCGGTCTGGAGGGACGCGGTGCCGAACAGCGACAGGCCGACTCCCCCCCTTGTCGATCGCATGCTCCCGCGCGGTGCGTTTCACGCGCGTGCGCCAACCCCATGGCGACGGTCCCGGAGGCCGGTCCGCCGCGCGGCCGGAGGGGTGATCCAAGGGCGACGGACCAGGTCCGCCGGCCCGCCGCCCACACCCTCTGGCCCGTTCACCCACGGGCGCCCGCGCGCCCCACGGGGCGCCCGCCCCGCATGCCCCTCCGCGCGGGGAGGAGCGTTTGCCTGAAGCCCGGGGCGGTGCGGGTCCGCCTTCCGGGCCCCGCATCCGGTCACGCCGCCTGGCCCACCGAGGCGCGGGCCACCTCCAGGAAACCGCGCGCGGATTGCCGCAGCCGTTCCACCTCCTGCACCAGCCGACCCACCGCTTCGCGCATGCCGGTCTGGCCGCTCTCCGCCTCGCTGCGGCCCACATTGGCCGCCACCTCGTCCGATGCCCGCGCCACCCGCTGCACCTGCTGGGAGATCTCCCGGGTGGCGGCGTCCTGCTGTTCCACCGCGGCGGCGATCGCACCCGCCGCACCGTCCACCTCGGCGATGGTCTCGGCCAGGGTCGCCACCGCCCGTCCCATTTCCTCCACCGTCTCGCCGACCCGGGTGATGCGGCGGGCGATTTCGTCGCTGGCCTGGGCGCTCTGGGTGGCGAGCGCCTTCACCTCCCCGGCCACCACCGCGAAGCCCTTGCCGGCCTCCCCGGCATGGGCCGCCTCGATGGTGGCGTTGAGGGCGAGCAGGTTGGTCTGTTCGGCGATGCCGCGGATCATCTCCACGATGTCCTTGATCTGGCCCGCGGTCTCCACGCACAGGCGGGCCGCCTCCTGGGCGCCGGCCACGTCCCGGGCGCTGCGGCGGGCCACCTCCGCGCACAGGCCGGCGTGTCGTCCCACCTCGGACACCGAGGCGCTGAGCTGTTCCACCGCCGCCGCCACCCCCTGCACGTCGCGCGCGGTGTCGGCGGTGAACGCCCCGAGCCGGGTGGCGAGCGCCTCGAGCTCCTGGGCCGCCCGGGCCACTCCCTCCACCACGCAGCCCACGTCCTTCTCGAAGGAATCGGTGAGCTCGGAAAAGCGCGCCGAGCGTTCGGCCAGCTGGCCGAGCACCCGGTTGGCGGCGTTGGCCCAGCTGCCGAGCTCGCCCGGGATGCCGCGGGTGATCAGGCGGCGGTGGTAGAGCCCCTTGCCGATGCCCTCGAGGGTCATGCCCAGCTCGCGCACGAACATGTCGAACAGATCCAGCACCCGGTTGAGATCCCGGGCCATCCAGCCGAGCAGACCGCGCTCGCGCAACAGCACCACCCGCGCCTGCAGATCACCGCCCCGCACGCGATCGCACACCGCCCAGATGCGGCGCAGCTTGTAGGCGCTGAAGCCGGCGAACACCGCCGCCGCAAGCGCGGACACCACCACCGCCGTCTCGAGCCACAAGGCCCAGGCCGGCTGCCACAGCGCCGCCCCCACCGCCGCGACCGCCAGGGCGGCGGTGAGCCAGCTCGCGAAAAAGAGCCGCCCGATGCTGCCCTGAAACAGCGGCGGTGTCTTGCGGCGGCGGTCGATCCTGACCTGCGTGGTGGGATTATTCGGCGTCTTGGAGGACGAACTCATGGAAACTCACTCCCCGTTCGCGAAGGAAGGAATCGAGATGGGCGCGCGAGGCCTTGAGCCCGCTCTTGCGGTCGGAGGCCGATTGTTCGATGCGGCAGAGCTCGCGATAAAGCGGCTCGATGCGGGCGAGCGCGCGCCGCGGTGCGGTGCGGCGATTGGAGTGGTAGCCCTGAATCCGTCCGCTGCGGTCGATCGTGGGCGTGACGTGGGCCAGCACCCAGTAGTGGTCGCCGTTGGTGCACAGGTTGACCACGTAGGCGAACACCTCCTCCCCCTTCTGGATGGTCTCCCAGAGGTACTGGAAGATGCAGCGGGGCATGGCGGGATGGCGGACCAGGCTGTGGGGCTGGCCGATCACCTCGTGCTCGCGGAAGCCGGAGACGGCGAGGAAGATGTCGTTGGCGTAGGTGATGCGGCCCTTGGGATCGGTCTTGGTGACGATGATGTCGTCGTGCCGAAAGCGTCGCTCCCGTCCGGTGGGCGTGACGCGCCGGCGCAGGGCGACCTCGGCCTTGCGGCCGTGCAACGCGAGCGCCATCGTGGGACTCCCCTTGGCTGGGCTTCGTCCCCTGGATGCCGTCCGACGGTTGCGATTCGGTTAACGCGGCCGCGCCGTCCGCCGTTTTGGCGCATGCCCCGAAGAAGCCTTGCCGATGCTCGGGTTCGACCGGGCGGGCCGCCCCTCTCGCGCATATCCCACCCAAAGGCGGGCGCGAGCACGGCCCACGGCTTGGATCGAAGAGCCGCAAGGGGCCTCGACGGCCGCCCCGGTGCGCGGCCCGCCCCGCTCCGCCCGGGCTTGCGGCCGCTTACCTCGGCTGCGGCGAGCGGGTGGCGCGCCCGGCCGCTTTTCGCACCGCCCCATGCGCGCGCTCCGGATCCAGCCAGCGGGCGAGCGCGTCCGCATCGAGGGGCGGGGCGAACAGATAGCCCTGGCCGCAATCGAAGCCGAGGGCGCGCAGCGCCTCGCGCTGTTCCGCCCGCTCCACCCCTTCTGCGAGCAGCTCGAGCCCGAGGCTCTTGGCCAGGGTGGCGACCGCCTTGACGATGGCGACATCGCCGCGGTCGCCGGGCAGGCCGGCGACGAAGCTCTTGTCGAGCTTGAGGATATCGACCGGCATGCGCTTGAGATAGCCGAGCGAGGCGTAGCCGGTGCCGAAGTCGTCGATGGCGACCCGCACCCCCGCCTGGCGCAGCGCCTCGAGCTCGGCGCGGACCCGCTCGCCGTCCTCCAGAAACAGCCGTTCGGTGACCTCCACCACCAGCGCGCGCGGGTCGAGGCCGGCGCGGCGGATGCGGGCGAGCAGCTGGCGGGCCGCGTCCTTGCGGGCGAGCTCGCGCGGCGAGAGGTTGACGGCGAGGCGAAAGTCGGGTGCGAAGCCGCGCGGCCAGCCCTCGGCATCGGCCCGCGCCCGTCGCAGCACCGCCTCGGTGAGCCGGCCGGCGAGCCCGCAGTCCTCGGCGAGCGCCACGAACACGTCCGGCCGCACCGCATCGGGCCCCTCGTCGGGCCAGCGCAACAGCGCCTCCGCCCCCACCAGCGCGCCGTCCTGAAGCCGCAGCACCGGCTGGTAGTGCACGCGCAGGCGTCCCTCGGCGAGATGCTCGCGCAGCTGGGTCTCGAGCCACAGCCGGCGGTTGGAGCGCTCCCTGAGCCCCGGGTCGAAGAACAACGCGCGCCCGCGCCCCTGCTCCTTGGCGGCGAACAGGGCGAGATCGGCGCTTGCGAGCAGCTGTTCGACGGTCTCCCCGTCGCCCGGGCCGATGGCGATGCCGATGCTGAGCCCGATGCGCAGGCCCCGCCCCTGCACCGTGAGCCGCCCGTCGAGGGCGTGCAGCACCCGCTCCGCCACCCGCTCCGCCTCCTCCGGCGCCTCC
>JALSGW010000137.1 GCA_026982585.1 Alphaproteobacteria bacterium
GTGCTCACCCTACGGGGGGACCCTCCCGCAGGATGGCGGGTGTTCGAGGAGGGCCGCTCCGGGGCGCTGATGGACGAGTCGCGGTGGCGGGCGACGGGAGGCCCGCGCAGCATCGTGATCCCGTGGAACGCGGAAGAGCCGCCACCGTCCGGCCTTGAGGTTTCCTGGGGCGGCGTGCAGGGCCGGGCGTGGTGGCCCGTCCAGGTCGCGGACGGGGGTGTCCTGCCGCCCCCGCGGGAGCTGCGCGGCCTGGACCTGGACACTCTGATACGCATCCTGACCTCGGCCCGTCCGCTGCACCAGGTGCTCCGCGAGGCGTCGCGCCGGCGTGGAGGCCCGACTCGTGTGGCGGAGAACGACGTCGATCCGCACGCGAGGGTGGACACCCACGCCTTCCTCATCCGGCGTGCACGGCGGGTCGCCTGGGCGCTCCGTGGGATGCGCATGCGCCTGGAAGAGCCGCTGCATACGGAAGCGGCCCTCGAATGGCGCCTGCACGGCCCAGTGGGACCGCTGGCGCTCGCCCGCGCGCTGCGAGTCGAGGCTGGTCGTCCCACGCCCCACGGAAAGGGTGCCGCGCCCTCTCCGCCCGAGGACTTCCGCGCGGCAGCGGCGGAGCAGGCATTCCTGCTGGCCGAGCTCGCCCTGGAGCTTGCGCACGTCCAGCCGCGCGAGGCGCCAGGCTCGCTCCCGGCGTCGAGGGTGCGTGCCGCGGTGGGCGAGATCGTGGAGGCCGTGGGGAAGGAAGCCGTGAGCGCGGCGTCGGCGGCAGATGCCGGCATGGCGGCCTACGTCCGCGAGGCCGCCGAGCGTGCCCTCGCGAGAGTCAGGGGAGAGGCCGCATGAGCTGGCGTTATCCGCTGCACGAGGCGATCGACCTCCACGTGCGGGACCGCATAAGCCCGGAAGATGCCGCACGCCAGACCGCAACCGCCCGAGCGGTCCTGGAGCGGCTGGAGTCGCAGCCCGGCGTGATCCTCGCCGACGAGGTCGGCATGGGAAAGACATTCGTCGCGCTCGCGGTCGCGGCCTCCGTCGCCCTGGAGGCCCATCGTCGGATCGGTCCGGTGGTGGTCATGGCGCCGAAAGGCGTGCTGGAAAAGTGGTGGCGTGACGCTCAGCTGTTTCGAGAACGATGCCTGAAGCCGGCAGCCTCCGGGAGCTTCCTGATCGGGAAGGCCGAGCGCCCCGTCCCTTTCCTCAAGCTGCTCGACGACCCGCCGCAGCGGCGCTGCGCGCTCGTGCTCGTCCCGCACGGACTGCTCACGCGGCGCATCCGGGACCCGTATACGCGTTTTGCCCTTGTGTGCCGTGCGATCTCCCATAGCCGGGATCGCGGCCTCAAGCGAGCGGTCGTGCGCCATGCGCCCGAGCTGCTTCAGTGCGGCTACCTGGGGTTGGAGGAAGAGGTCTGGGAGAAGCTGCGGCGCAAGTCGCCGGAGCGGTGGCTGGAGGTGCTGCAGGAGGCGGGATCGCCGCCGGAGGATGGCGACGATCCAGTGCCGGAACAGGTCGTCGAGGTGCTGCCGCACCTCGACCTGGGACCTCTGCGCGAAGCGCTGGAGCAGCTTCCTCGCTACCGGACGGCCCGCTTCAGGGAGCGCATGGCCAAGGCCCGTCGCGCGCTCAATGCAGCGATGGCGGATGTGTGGGGTGCGTGCCTGCGCCGCATCCATCTGCGCCTTCCGCTGCTCGTCTTCGACGAGGCCCACCATCTACGTAATCCCGATACGCGGGTCGCATCGCTCTTCGCATCGGAAGATGCGCGGAACGATGCCGATGCGGTGGAGCGGGGTCCGCTGGCGAGCGTCTTCGAGAGGATGCTGTTCCTCACGGCCACGCCTTTCCAGCTCGGGCATCACGAGCTCTGCAATGTCCTGGAGCGCTTCGGTGGCGTGCGGTGGCGTGGGCGGACCGCGCCACCGGGTGGAGCCGCCGGCCATAGGGAGGCCGTCGGCAGGCTGCGGCGATGCCTGGATGCGGCCCGCGGGGCCGCCGTCGGACTTGAGGAGGCTTGGGGAAGGCTGCGGCCGGAAGAGGCGGGGCCTGCCGAGGGCGAGGACCTGGATTCGTGGTGGGAACGGATACGGCGGGAGCCACCCTCCAGCCCGGCCGTCCGCGAGGTGCTGGAACGCTACGAGGCCGCCCAGGCCCGCCTCCGGGAGGCCGAGGCGGCGCTGCGACCCTGGGTCATCCGCCATACGCGTGCCGGGACCCTGCCCGGCTCCCGTGGCCCTCGAAGCGCCAGTTCGCCGGCGCAGCCCTGGAGATGGATCCGGACGGGGTCGGCGACCGGGAGGCGCCGGGGCTCCCGGTCGCCGGGCCTTCGCTGTTGCCTTTCCTGCTGGCGGGCAGGCTGGTCGCGTTGACCCCCGAGTCGCGTCCGGTCTTCGCCGAGGGGCTCGCATCGAGCTACGAGGCCTTCCTTGAGACACGGCGTCTGCAGGCGGGGGAGTTCTGCCGGCTGCTGGACGAGGACCACACGGAGGGGTCACACGAGACCGACGACCGGATGCGCTGGTATCTCTCCCGGATCGAGCGGGCGGTGCGCAGGGAAGGGCGGGTCGATGGCGGTGCCCATCCCAAGGTCGGACCGATCGTCGACCTCGTGATGGATCTCTGGGGACACGGCGAGAAGGTCCTCGTGTTCTGCCATTTCGTCGCCACGGGCCGGGCGTTGCGCCAGCATGTCTCCGAACGGATGCGCGAGCGGGTTCGTGATCTGGCCGCCACCGCGCTCGGCTGCACGCCGGACGAAGCAGAGCGCGTGCTGTCCAGGCTCGGTGAGCGCTTCGACCCGGGTGCGCCGGCGCGCCGTGCGGCCGCCGAGGTCATCGATGACATCGTCGCTCGATATGGCCCTCTCGCTCCGCACCGGAAGCGCGTCGAGGACATCGTGGTGCGTTTCCTGCGCACCCCGACCTTCCTCGTGCGCTACGTCGATCTCGGCCGGGACTTCGGTCCGGATGCGGTGCGTTCCGCCTTCGAGCGGGAGGACGGCTCGGGGTTGTCTCTACGGCGGATGGTGGAAGGATTCTGCTGGTTTCTGAGTGAACGATGCGGCAGCGAGGAAAGAAAGGAGTACCTGGATGCCCTGGACCAGATCCAGACGGGAAGCCACGTGGGCAGCGACGTGGACGCTGCCTTCGCCGACGACGAGGCCGAGAATGTTCGTCGCGGGAACCTGGTGGCGAACGTGCGTCTGGTCAACGGCGCAACCAAGCCGGACACACGCAGGCGTGTCATGCTGGCGTTCAACACACCTTTCTATCCGGAGGTGCTCATCGCGAGCAGCGTGATGGCCGAGGGCGTGGATCTCCAGTCGAGCTGCCGCTACGTGATCCACCATGACCTCTCCTGGAACCCCAGCGACCTGGAGCAGCGCACCGGGCGCGTCGATCGCATCGGGGCCAAGGCGGAGCGGTCGGGCAGGCCGATACACGTCTATTTCCCGTACGTCGCCGCCACTCAGGACGAGAAGATGTATCGGGTGGTGATGGATCGAGCCCGCTGGTTCGGCGTGACGATGGGGGGACCTTGCCGCCCTCCGACCTCGCGGGAGGTCGACGTCCGTGCCGAGCGGATCCCGTTTCCGGAGGTCGCGGCGGCGGGGCTCGGCGTGGATCTCTCCGTGTGGAAGCCATCCGGTGGGTGATCAGGGCTCAAGCCCTGGGACCGAGCCGTCGTCACGCCCGGTCTGCCGCCAGGGCGTGGAGGAGCGGCTTCTCGTCCGCCGGATCGCCGAAAAAGGGGCTCTTCTGCCCTTTTCGTGGGTGCCTTGATTCGTGCGGCTGCTGTCGGGCGGGGCGCGTGTGCCTGGATCCGTTGCGGGGCGGTATGGCGCCGGGGCCCGCGTGGAGCCGGCGCTTGGGCGA
>JALSGW010000138.1 GCA_026982585.1 Alphaproteobacteria bacterium
TGTGGTCTTACCCACCCCGTCCGGGCCCGCGAGCGCGATCCAGCGCAGCGCCGGAAGCGGGGTCTCGAGCTGCCGATGCGGATCGGCGACAGGCCTTGGCGCCGCGCTGGGCTCCTGCGCCCGCTCCACCAGCAGGCGGGCCAGCGCGTTCGGATCGGGGGCGGTCTCGCCGCCCAAAAGCCGCACATAGGCGCCGATCCCGACCCGGTCCAGAGCCAGCAGGGGGCGGCCCGAGCGGGCCGCTTCGAACAGCACCAGGGGCGCTTCCGAGACCGGGAACCGAAACGGCAAAAGGATGACGTCGCTCGCGGCCAGGGCGGCCTCCCGCTCGCGGCGGGTGAGGTGGTGGGTGGTAACGGAGATGTTTCGGCGCACGGGGGAGCGTTCGATGCGCCCGAGAAAGCGGCGCAACGCCGCCGGATCGTCGGGCCGCAGCAACAGGCGAAGCCGGCCCCTGAGACCGAGGCTCGAGGCGCGTTCGAAAATCGAGACCGCGAGGTCGGCGCCACGGGCATAGAGCGGCGGGCCGAGGTAGGTGATCACCGGCTCGCCGGCCGAACCCGCCCGAAGCGGCCTGGGCCGGTCCAAAGCGGGATGGAGCAGCTCGCCCCAGGGAAGTCCCCGCCACCAGAGCCGGAAACGGGTCTCCGGGCTGAGGTAATACAATTGATCGATGCCTGCTGCGCGAAGCCTCCACCTGAGCCAGGCGGCGGGAATGAGCGCCCCGGCCAGGGCCTGGAGCAGGCACCGCCCCTCGCTTTGCCAGGCCCAAGGCGGCGGAATGCCGAGTTCCCGAAGCCACAGCCTGGGGCTTGCCAGCAGGTAGGTCACGGGAACGCCAAGCCGGCACCGCCGCAGCCGGGCGAGCTCGGTGAGCCCCCCCAGCACATAGAGGCGCTCGGGCGCGAGGGCGCCGAACATCTCGACCACCATCTCATCGAAGCCGCCGCGGCGCGGCAGGGCAACGCCCCCCATCACCTCATAGGCGCGCGCACGGGGCGGATCGGGGGCATCGGTGAGCACCAGCACCTGCCGCCCTTCGGCACGGAGCCGATGGGCGAGGAGATCCACGCTCCACCAGGGCTGGCGGGTCAGCCGGTCGGAGGCGAAGCCGAAGGCCACGATCGCCACCCGCCGTTGCTCGCAAAGCGGCGCAGTCCGGCTCATGCCGCGCACCGGAGCAGGCCGCGGTAGCCGTCCAGCACCCGGGTGGCGGCGGCGTGCCAGGTGAAGCGTTCGCACACCAGCCGGCGGGCGCGAAGGGCCTGCAAGGCGGCCGCTTCGGGATCCTCCATGAGGTCGCGGATGGCCTGGGCCAGCGCATCGGGGTCGGGTGCGGCCACCCGCAGCGGCGGATCCTCTCCGAGTTCATCCAGGGCGCCGATGGGTGTCGTCACCACCGGCGCTCCGGACGCCATCGCCTCCAGCAGGACCAGGGGAAAGCCCTCGTAGTCGGAGGGCAGCACGAAACAGCGCGCCCGCCTGAGCCACGCCGCCACCCGGCCCGCATCGCCATGGCCGAGGAACGCGGTCTCGGCGGCGATACCGAGCCTTCGCGCCCGGCGTCTCAGCTCGGCTGCCAGGGGTCCGTCGCCCAACAGCACCAGCCGGTAGCGTTTTCGGGGCAGCCGGGCGAAGGCCTCGAGCAGGCGCCGCAGACCTTTGCGGGGACCGAGCCGGCCCGCGTAGAGGATCACCGGGGGGCGATGGGAGAGCGGCGCGAAGCGGAAGCGGGCCGGATCCACCCCGTTCGGCACCACGATCGGCACACGGCCCTCGAGCCGGTAGCAGGCGGCCAGCTCGCGGGCGACACTGCCGCTCACCGCCAACAACAGATCGCACCGGCGCAGCCAGGCGTCCTCGTAGCGCCTGCTGAAGAGCCGGGCGTGGAGCCGGGCGGCGAGCGGACGGAGGGCGCCTTCCCGGATCGAGCGGGCATCGGTGAGCATCGGCGTGTGCACGGTGACCACCACCGGCACCCCGACCCGAAGCGGGGGCAGAAGGGGCAGGTGGACGTGTA
Organism: Alphaproteobacteria bacterium; assembly: GCA_026982585.1. Classification (GTDB taxonomy): domain Bacteria; phylum Pseudomonadota; class Alphaproteobacteria; order Geminicoccales; family Geminicoccaceae; genus HRBIN39. Next base: position 2,021 of record JALSGW010000138.1, read on the forward strand.
CGACATCCACCGCCCGACGTCGGTCGAGCCAGCCCTGGAGGATGGGTCTGAGCCAGGCGTGGTGGAACGGTTTGACCGGCGGATAGGGGAAGAGCCGGTAGGTGAGGCCGGCGTATTGGCCCTCCTTCGGTCTGCGCGTCGCGCCGCGGGCGAAGATCTCCACCCTGACCCCGAGGCGGGCGAGCGCGGTGCCGAGACCCAGAAGATGATGGCCGATCCCCTCCCTGGGCGGGAAGGGGACGTTGGTCAGGAAGAGGACGCGCATGCCACCGCGTGGATCCGTGCCCGGAGCGCATCCGAGCTCCAGTAATAGTCCTGGGCGCTCAGCAGGCGGCAGACCGGGACAGGCAGCCGGTGTCCCACGAGCCCCAGCCGGTAACCGAGATAGCGCAGCGCCGTGTGGGCGATCGCGTAGGGCACAAGCCCGGGGCGCTCGCGCAGGAGGCTTGTGATGAGCATGGCCAAGTAGCGCCGGCCCCGTTCCTCATCGCGACCCCGGGAGAGGAGCTCGCGCCGGTGGAGCGCGCGCGCGTAGCCGACGTCGAACTGGCGGCGGAAGTCGGCCAACAGGCGGGTCGGATGGGAGTGCACCACCTCCGCCTCGGCCACATAAGCGATGCGGAAGCCCGCCTCGAGCAGCCGCACCGCCACCACCGTCTCCTCGCTCACCAGGGTCTCCGGAAAGCCGCCCACCGCGTCCAGGGCGGCCTGCGACCAGGCTGCGCAGGCGTTGGAACAGTAATGGGTGGCGGTCCCCCACCGCGGATAGTCGGCGAAACTGCGCAGCGCGCTCTTCGGGCCGAAGGCGAAGGCGCGGCCGATGCGCTCGATGACATCCGCCTCCGGCCGGGGCCGCTGTCGGGCGTAGGCGACCGCGGCTTCGCCGCGGGCCACCGGGGCGGTGAGCCGCTCGAGGAACGCCGGGCCGCAGGGACGCACGTCCGGGGTCATCATCACCACGATGTCGCAGGCGATCCTGTGCCGCGCCGCCTCCCGGGTGAGACCGTGGTTGAAGGCCGAGCGCGGCACCACCCAGGTCTCACAGCCGAGCTCGCGGGCGCGCTCCACGGTGCCGTCGCCGGAGCTGCTGTTGACCACCAGCACCCGGGGGCGAAGCGGCGAGGCGAGCACCGGCCCGAGGCAGGCCGGAAGCAGCTCCCGGGCCCGATGGGTGATCACCACCACTCCCACCCGGGGCGAAGCGCCGCGATGATTCATGCCGCCCTCCCGAAGACGGATCGGGGCCCCTTGGCGCGGTTGCGGTAGAAGGCGGCGTAGGCGTCGAAGAAGCGCTCGGGATCGGCCTCCGGCACCAGCGCTTCCAGGGGCTCGTCGTTGATCCGCACGGCCGGCTCCGGGCTTGGAAGCGGCGGATCTGCGAGGTTCACGCGGCAGGGGCGGGCGAGGCGGGGGCGCATGGCGGCGCCGAGTCTTCGGGCGAAGCTTCCGATCGGTTCCGCAAAACCGCTCGGCCGGCGGTAGAGCACGCCCTTTCGGTGCGAAAGCTCGAGCACGAACCGCGCATAGGCCCGGGCCAGCGCATCCACCGGCACGTGGTCGCGCACCAGATGGGGATGGCGCACATGGGGCACCGCATCCCGAAGCCAGGCCTCCATGAGCGCGCGCGGCAGGTTGGGCTTTTCGCCGGGCCCGAAGGGTGCGGGGATGGTGAATTTGCCGAGGGTGAAGCCGTAGGCCGGAGCTCTGCGGGCGAACCGCCTCCAGGTGAGGGTCTTGGCGAGTCCGTAAGGGTTGACCGGCCGGGCGCGATCCCCGCCCCCGCCCTCTCCGGCCTCGAACACGCTGCCGGTGACGACGATCGCCCGGCACCCGGAACGAGCCGCCCGCTCCAGCACCCGCTCGAGGCGGAAGGTGTTGGTCCGCACCGCCTCGCGCACCGGAAAGTCGCGGGCGCGATGATCACCCACCACCGCCCCGTGCAGCGCGAGCACGTCCAAGGGGCCGAGCGCTCGGCACAGCTCGATAAAACGCGCGCTGCCGAAGGGGGCGTCTTCGACCGTCCGCACCCGCTTGCTCGCGAGGAGAGGGGCGAGACGGGTGCTGCGCTCGGCATCATAGAGCTGGGGTCGGCGCGCGAGCGCCAGGATCAGCTCGACACCCTCTTCGAGCAGGGCGCGGGCGAACCACGCACCGGTGAAGGAGCTCGCCCCGGTCAGCAGGACACGCACGGGAAGGGTTCCTCCGCCTGCAGGTGCCAGCTCGGATCGAAGTCCGGATGGCTGCGGTCGCGGTGGGAGACGATCTCGGGGGTGAAGGGCAGCGGGATCCGGAAATGGGGATCGTCGTAGCGGATACCCCGCTCGCGGAAGGGGTCGTAGGGGGCCGAGGTGACGTAGAGCACGAGCACATCATCTGTGAGGGTGAGGAAACCGTGGGCGCAGCCCGGCGGCACCACCAGGGCGCGTCCCTCCTCGGCGGTGAGTTCGACGGCGTAGGTCTGGCCGAAGGTCTCGGGCCTGAGGTCCAGCACCACGTCGAACAGCCGTCCCGAGAGGCAGCGCACGATCTTGGTCTCGCACGCCGGGGGCAGCTGGTAGTGCAGCCCGCGGAAGGTGCCCCGCCGCCAGGTGCGGGACAGGTTGATCTGGGCCACCTCGGGATCGACGCCGAGCGCGGCCAGCTCCTCGCGGCAGAAGCAGCGCTGGAAGCTTCCCCGTTCGTCCTCGAACCGGGGGCCGCCGAGCAACACCACGCCGGGCAGCGGCTCCGCCAGCTTGCGCAGTCCCGGATGGGCGCCTTTCACCACCGCCATGGCGGCGCTCCGCTCTCGCACAAGGCATGCAGGCGGGCCCGGTCCCGGGGCGTGTCCACACAGGACCAGAAACCGCCGTGCCGAAACACGCGCAACTCGCCATCCGCAGCCAGTCGCTCGAGGGGATCCCGTTCCAGCACGCAGTCCGCCTCCTCGCGCAGATAGCGGAGAAAGCGGCGATGGAAGAGGAAGAAGCCGCCGTTGATCCAGCCCCGCGCACCCGGCGGCTTTTCCGCGAAGCGGACCACCCGATCACCGTCGATCTCGAGATGGCCGAACTGGGACGGGGGGTTGACGGCCAGCACGGTGCCGATGGCGCCGTGGCGCAGATGGAAGGCGAGCTCGGCGCCGAGATCGGCGTCGGTGAGCCCGTCGCCGTAGGTCACCGCGAAATGCTCCGCCTCACCGAGATAACGGGCGCAGGCGCGGGCGATGCGGGCGCCGGTTCCGGCCCGGGCGCCGGTGTGGGCGACGGTGATGGCGGCCTCCAGCGCGGGGCGGGTGGGGTGGTGGGTGACGGTGCCGGACGCGAGGTCGACGGTGAAATCGTCGACCAGACCCGGCAGCAGGAGGAAATAGGCGGCGAGCACCTCGGCGCGGTGGCCGGCACAGAGGATGAAACGGCGATAGCCGAAGCGGCTGTAGCACTCGATCAAATGGGCGAGCAGGGGCCGGTCGCCGATCTCCACCAGGGGTTTGGGCATCCGGGCGCCGGCCTCGCCGAGACGGGTGCCGAGGCCGCCGCACAACACGAACACCGGCACCTCTTCAGGCGACGGCATCCACCACCTCCCGATCCTCGCCGGCGACCCGGGCCGCATAGGTGCGGATCTGGTCGTACAACCACCCGCCGCCCTCGCCCCGCAACAGCGCCCGATAGCCGCGCACGGTCCAGCGCACGCGCTCATCCATGGTCAACCGCGCCCGCCAGCCGAGCCGCGCGAGGGCCTTGCTGGGGGAAAGGCGCTGGATGGGAATCTCCAGGTCCTCCCCGCCCTCCTCGACCGCGATCTCGCCGCCTCCGAAGGCCTCCAGCGCCGCCTCGGCGAGCTCGCGCACGGTCCACAGACGGGCGCGCACGGGCGGTCCGAAATTCCAGCTTTCCGAACAGGCGCGCGGATCCCGGGCGAGCGCCTGGGCGAGCAACAGATAACCGTGCACCGCCTCCAGCACGTGCTGCCAGGGCCGCACATGGTGGGGATGGCGCAACACCACCGGCGTGCGGCGCTGTATGGCCCGGGCGACGTCCGGCAACAGCCGATGGGGCGCGAAATCGCCCCCGCCGAGGAGATTGCCGGCCCTCGCCGCGGCCAGCCCCACGCCGTCGGCCGGGGTGAGAAAACAACGCCGGTAGGCGGCCACCACATGTTCGACGCAGGCCTTGGAGGCTCCGTAAGGGTCCTCGGCGCCGAGCGGATCCTGCTCGCGGCAGGCGCCCGCCGGCTCGCGATACACCTTGTCGCTGGTCACCACCACCACCGCGCGGAGACTGCCCACGCGACGGGCGGCCTCGAGCAGGTGCACGGTCCCCATGACATTGGTGGCGAAGGTCTCGACCGGATCCTTCACCGCTTCCCGCACCAGACTCTGGGCGGCGAGGTGGAAGACCACTTCCGGCCGCACCCGCCGCACCAGCGCCGCGATCCATTCGGGATCGCGCAGATCGCCCAGACAGGAGACCATGCGGCGTTCGAGGCCGGCCGCCTCGAACAGGGGCCGGCTGTGTCCCGCGGGCAGGGCATAGCCGGTCACCTCGGCGCCCAATTCGGTGAGCCAGGCGCACAACCAGACGCCGGAAAATCCGGTGTGGCCGGTCACCAGCACCCGCCGATGCAGCCAGAACTGTGGGTCCAGCGCCATCTCCCCTCCGCCGCGCCCGGGCCTGCCATATCAACCAAGCGTTATACACTGGGACCCGAGATCAACCTACAGTCAAACTCGAGTCCTGGCAACAGCCCAAAGGAGGGGGGTCAGCTGCCGATCCGTGCGCGCCGATATTCCTCGAGCGCCCGCGGCATCAGCGCCCGCAGCCGCAGAAGTCGCTCTTCCTTGGGCGGATGGGTGGAGAGGAAGGCGGGAAGATCATCCCCTTCGAGACGGCGGAAGTTCTCCCACAGCCGGATCGCCTCGCGGGGATCGAATCCCGCCCGCGCCATGTACAAAAGGCCGATGTGGTCGGCCTCCCGCTCCTGTTCCCGGGAAAAAGGCAGCGAGACCAACAGCAGTCCGGCGACCGCCGCTCCGGCCGTCAAGTCCTCGTCGCCGGTGGCAGCCCCCAGCGCCGCCAGGCCGAGGCCGAGGAGGAGTTCCCGCGAGACCTTCTCCACCCCGTGGCGGGCCACCGCGTGCGCCACCTCGTGGGCGATCACCGCGGCGAGCTGCCCGTCGGTCCGGGCCACCTTGAAAATGCCCCGGTGCACGCCGACTTTGCCGCCCGGAAGGGCCCAGGCGTTGGGCTCGTCGTCGTCGATGACCACGAACTCCCAGTCCCAGTCGGTGCGGGGCGTGACCCGAGCGATGCGCCAGCCGATGCGGCGCACCCGGGCCACCACCCGGGGATCCCGCACCAGACGGGCTTCGCTCAGCACCTGGCGGAAGGCGGTGAGGCCGAGCTCCTGGTCCTCCGCCTCCGAGAACAGGATGAGCTGGGAGCGGCCGGTCTCGGGAGCGGTGGCGCAGGCGGCCACCAGCAGCAACACCGGCCCCAACAGCCACCGCGCGAGCCGGCCCCATCTCGAAGGCGGCGGGGCGGAAGCCTGGTGAGGGAGTAGGCGCATGCGTCCTGTCATCGGAATCACCCTCGATGCCGAACCTCCCGGTGGTTACAGTCGGGATCCCTGGTACGCGCTCCGGGAAAACTACTGCGGCGCCGTATTGCGCGCCGGCGGCATCCCCGTCGCCCTCCCCCATGAGCCCGACCTCGTCTCCCACTATATCACCATCCTGAATGGTGTCGTGATCACCGGCGGCGCCTTCGACGTCGATCCCGCGCTCTACGGCGCCGCCCATCGCCACCCCACCGTGCGCCTCAAGGAACGGCGCACCCGCTTCGAGTGGCGGCTCGTGGAGGCGGCGCTTGCGGCCGATCTGCCCCTGCTCGCCATCTGCGGCGGCGCCCAGCTGCTCAACGTGGTGCTGGGCGGCACCCTTCTGCAGCATCTGCCCGACTGCCGGCCCGAAGGGCTCGAGCACGAACAGCCCCATCCCCGCAACCGCCCCGGCCATCCGGTGGAGCTCATGCCCGGCACGCTCCTCCACCGCATCGCGGGCACCGCGCGCATGGCGGTGAACAGCGCCCACCACCAGGGCATCGACCGCGTCGGCCCGCCGCTCAAGGTGGCGGCGCGGGCACCGGACGGGCTCGTCGAGGCGGTGGAACATCCCGGGCGGCGGTTCTGCCTCGGCCTCCAGTGGCACCCGGAGTATCTCGTCGACCCCGCGGACGGCCGCATTCTCCGGGCCTTCGTGGAAGCGGCGGAGGCATGCCGCCGATGACGGAAGCTGCGGGCGACACCCGATCCTCACGACAATCCGAGGGCGAGCGCATCGCCAAGCGCATCGCCCGCAGCGGCCTGTGTTCCCGGCGCGAGGCGGAACGGCGCATCCTCGAGGGGCGGGTTATGGTGGACGGCGCGCCGGTCCTCACCCTCGGCCTGCGGGTGCGGCCGGGCCAGCGCATCGAGGTGGACGGCGAGCCGCTCCCGGAGGTGGAGCCGCCGCGGCTGTTCCGCTTCCACAAACCCCAGGGCGTGCTCGTGAGCGCCCACGACCCGAAGGGGCGCCGCACCATCTACGACCTGCTCCCCCCGACCCTGCCCCGGCTCATGCCGGTGGGCCGGCTCGACTTCAATTCCGAAGGCCTGTTGCTGCTCACCAACGACGGCGAGCTCAAACGCCACCTGGAGCTGCCCACGACCGGGTGGGTGCGCCGCTACCGGGTGCGCGCCCTGGGACGGCTCAAGCCCGAGCATTGCGCGCAGCTCGCCCGGGGAATGCGGCTCGAGGGGGTGCGCTACGGTCCGGTCCAGGTGGAACTGGAGCAGGCCACCGGCGCCAACGCCTGGTATCGGGTCGCCCTGCGCGAAGGCAAGAATCGGGAAATCCGGCGCCTGTTCGCCCACTTCGGCCTCCAGGTGAACCGCATCATCCGCACCAGCTACGGGCCGTTCCAGCTCGGCTCCCTGCCGCGGGGGGCGCTCAGGGAAGTGCCGGCGCGGGTCCTCCGCGACCAGCTCGGGCGCTATCTCGACCGCCTCGCCGCGGTCGCAACCGGGGAGGGACACTGACCGTGCGGATCATCGCCGGCCGGCTCCGGGGACGGCGGCTTCAGGCTCCTTTGGGCCGGGAGACGCGCCCGACCAGCGATCTGGCCCGGGGGGCGCTGTTCGATGCGCTCGGACACGACCGGCCGCGGCTTGCCGGCGCGCGCTTTTTGGACCTGTTTGCCGGATCCGGGGCGGTGGGCCTCGAGGCCTACTCCCGGGGTGCTCGCGAGGTGCTGTTGATCGAGAACGCCCGCCCTGCGCTCGAGGCCATCCGCGCCAATCTCGCCCGCCTGCCGGTGGGGGATGCGGTGCGGGTGCTGGCGCGCGATGCCGCCGATCCGGGCCCGGCCGAGCGGCCGTTCGACATCGCCTTTCTCGATCCCCCCTACCGAAGCGGTCTCGCGGCTCCAGCACTGCGCGCCCTTGCGGTGGGCGGGTGGCTTGTGGCCGAGGCGCGGGTGGTGGTGGAGCTCGCCCGCACCGAGGATCCGCCGGAGCTCGCCGACTTCCCGATCGAGCGGGTGCGACGCTACGGGGCCGCCAAATTCGTCTTTTTGCGCTATCGTCCCCATGCCGGGCCGCCGGAGATGCCGAAGGTGTGACGATCGGGCCCGGGCGTCGCGCAGCGGGGGTTTGTGATGTTCTTGGAGATGGAACGGCTGTCGCCCAAGGAGCGGTACAAGCTGCTCACCGCCCTGGTGGTGCCGCGGCCCATCGCCCTGGTCACCACCGTGAGTCCGGAAGGGGTGCTCAACGCCGCCCCCTTCAGTTTCTTCAACGTGCTGGCGCAGGATCCGCCGCTGCTCGTGCTCGGCATCGGCGAGCGCGCCCCCGGCATGCCCAAGGACACCGCCCGCAACATCGCCCGCAGCGGCGAGTTCGTGGTCCATCTCGTCGACGAGCCCCTGGCCGAGGCCATGAACCTGTGCGCCGTGGACTTCCCCGCCGAGGTCAGCGAACTGGACCACGCCTCGGTTCGACTCGAGCCCTCGCGGCTGGTGGCGCCGGCCCGCATCCAGGAGGCGCCGGCCGCCTTCGAATGCCGCCGGCACGTGGATCTGCCGCTCGGCCGCGCCGGCCTGTTGGTGATCGGGCGGGTGCTCTGCGTCCACCTCCGCGACGGCCTGATCGATGGCGAGCGACTGCGGGTCGACTACGAGCGGTATCGACCGGTGGGACGCCTGTGCGGGGATCTCTACTGCCGCATCCACGAGCGCTTCGCCATGCGTCGGCGCAGCTATCGGGAGTGGCTGGCGGAGCGGGAGACGGAGGGCCGGTGAGGCCCGGTGGGAGGACGACGCCATGCGCAGCCGCACCCTGATTCAGCTGGTGTGCGCCCATGCCGAGGGGGAGATCGGCAAGGTGGTGGTCGGCGGGCTTCTCGATCTGCCCGGTGAGAGCGCCTTGGACAAACTGCTCTGGCTTCGCCGCGAAGGGGAGGAGCTGCGGCGCTTTTTGACCTTCGAACCGCGCGGGCAGCCCCAGGCCTCGGTCAATCTGGTGTTGCCGAGCCGGGTGCCGGAGGCGCACGGCGTCTTCCTCGTGCTGCAGCCGGACGGCGTGCACGCCATGTCCGGCTCCAACGCCATCTGCACCACGACGGTGCTTTTGGAGACCGGCATGGTGGCGATGCGGGAGCCGGAGAGCGAGGTGGTGCTGGATACCGCGGCGGGGCTGGTGCGCGCCCGGGCCCGCTGCTGCGGAGGACGATGCGAGAGCGTCGAGCTCGCCATGCCGGCGAGCTTCGTCGACGCGGAGGGCGTCGAGCTGGATGTGGACGGCATCGGACGGGTTGTGATCGACGTCGCCTTCGGCGGCGTGTTCTACGCCCTGCTCGATCCCGAGCGGGTCGGGCTGTCGATTGCGCCGGAGCGCGCGCGGGAGCTCGTCGATGTGGGCATGCGGGTGTTGGCCGAGGCCAAGCGCCGGCTGACGCCGCGCCACCCGGAGCGCCCGGAGCTGGCCGGCCTCGCATACCTGATGTTCGCCGGATGGGACCGCGACGGGCCCGTGAACGCCACCATCATGCCGCCCGGCCGCATCGACCGCTCCCCCTGCGGCACCGGCTCTTCCGCCCGCCTCGCATTGATGTTCCAGCGCGGCCAGGTGAGAGAGGGAGAAACCGTGGTCTTCCGCTCCATCATCCAAAGCCGCTTTGTGGCCCGGATCGCCGGCACCCTGGAGGTGGGCGGCCGCCCCGCGGTGCGCCCGGTGTTGAGCGGGCGGGCGTGGATCTACGGCCGCGAGGAGATCCTGTGCGATCCCGAGGATCCCTTCAGGGGAGGTCACCTGCTCTCCGACGTCTGGGGACCGGGCATCGGCGAGCGATGAGCGCGGATGCGGAGCTCGAGGAGGCGCTCTACCAGCACGTCCACGCCCTCACCGTGGACATCGGACCGCGAGCACCCTTCTTGGGCGACGGTCTCGCCCGCGCCGCATGTTATATCGAGCGCGCCCTGGAGGAGGCCGGGCTCGGTCTGGAGCGTCAGCGCTACCAGTTCCACGGGCTTGAGGTACGCAACCTCATCGCAGCACCCGAAAAGGCGCCCGCCTGCGGTGACCATCTGCTGGTCGCCGCCCACTACGACAGCGTGCCGCAGAGCCCGGGCGCCGACGACAACGCCAGCGCTGTTGCGGTGCTCCTGGAACTGGCGCGCCGGTTCGCCGCCACCTCGGCACCGATCCGCTTTTGCGCCTTCACCCTCGAGGAGCCGCCCGCCTTCCACACCCGCCTGCAGGGCAGCCGGGTGTTCGTCGAGCGCCTGGGTCCCGGGCTCCGCCGCATCAAAGCGGCGCTGGTTTTGGAGATGGTCGGCTACACCGCGCCGGTCCAACGCTATCCGGCCGCGCTGCGCTGGCTCGGCTATCCCGAGCGCGGCGATTTTCTCGGCTTGATCGGCGATTTCCGCTCGCGCGCCCTGGTGCGCACCCTCCACGGTCTGCTGCAGGCCTTCGGCGAGCCCCCCGTGGAACGGTTGGTGGTGCCCTGTCGCGGCTGGCTGTTGCCGGACGTGCGGCTCTCCGACCATGCGGTGTTCTGGGACCGCGGCATTCCCGCGGTCATGCTCACGGATACCGCCTTCTACCGCAATCCCCACTACCATCGCCCGACCGACACCATCGACACCCTGGACTTCCCCTTCATGGCGCGGCTGGTGCGGGGCCTTTCCTTTGCGCTCCTGGGCCTGATCCGATGGCAAGGGCTCGCCTGCGGCTCGAGCCAGGCCTGCGGGCGGCCCGGTACGGGTGCGGACGCTTGACACCCCACCCACCAGGTCCATAACAAGCCACGCCGCAGCCGATCGTCTGGCGCCAGTGGAACCGACGGAGAAGCCGAGCGAGCCTCGGGCGCGCAGCCGAGGGCTCGTTTGCGCGTGAAGGCGATGTTCGAGCAGCTGAGCCGACGACTGACCGACGTCTTCGAGCGCCTGCGCCGCCGCGGGGCGCTGCGGGAGGGCGACGTGGAAGCGGCGCTGCGGGAGATCCGGGTGGCGCTGTTGGAGGCGGACGTCGCGCTGCCGGTGGTCAAGCGGCTGGTCGCCGACATCAAGGAGCGGGCGGTGGGCCGGGAGGTGCTGCAGAGCGTCACCCCGGCCCAGATGGTGGTCAAGATCGTCCACGATCGGCTCGTGGAGCTGCTCGGCGGCGAGGCGCGCGCGCTGCGCCTGGACGCGCCGCCCGCGGTGATCCTGATGGTGGGGCTGCAGGGCTCGGGCAAGACCACCACCAGCGCCAAGCTGGCCCGCCATCTCGTGCGCCGCGCCCGCAAGCGGGTGCTGCTCGCCTCCCTGGACGTGCGCCGGCCCGCGGCCCAGGAGCAGCTCCGCACCCTGGCCGCGCAGGCGGAGGTGCCCTGCCTCGATCCCCAGCCCGGCGAGCCGGTGCTTGCGATCGCGGACCGCGCGATGGACCGCGCCCGCCGCGAGGGGTTCGAGGTGGTGATCCTGGATACGGCGGGCCGGCTGCACATCGACGAGGAGCTCATGGAGGAGCTCGAATCGGTGCGCGATCGGGTGCGGCCTGCGGAAATCCTGCTGGTGGCCGATGCGCTCACCGGCCAGGACGCGGTCACCATCGCCCAGAGCTTCGACCAGCGCATCGGCGTAAGCGGCATCGTGCTCACCCGCCTCGACGGCGACGCGCGCGGCGGCGCCGCCTTGTCGATGCGGGCGGTGACCGGCAAACCGATCGTCTTCGTCGGCGTGGGCGAGAAGCTGGACGCCCTCGAGCCCTTCCACCCCGAGCGCATGGCCTCCCGCATCCTCGATATGGGCGATGTGGTGTCGCTGGTGGAACGGGTGGCCGAGCAGGTCGAGCGGGAGGAGGCGGAACGGCTCGCCCGCCGCATGGCCAAGGGCCGCTTCGACCTCAACGACCTGCGCAAGCAGCTCGAACAGCTCAAGAGCCTCGGCGGGGTCAAGGGCATCCTCGCCCAGCTCCCCGGCATCCAGCGGCTCAGGCGCCAGATCGACGAGAGCCGGCTCGACGAACGGTTGCTGGTACGCCAGTGCGCCATCATCGATTCCATGACGCCGGAGGAACGGCGGCGGCCGGAGATCATCCACGCCTCCCGCAAGCGTCGCATCGCCAAGGGCTCCGGCACCTCGGTGCAGGAGGTCAACAAACTCCTCAAACAACACAGGCAGATGCAGGACATGCTCAAAAAGGCCCAGCGGGCCGGTGGTGTCGGCAAGCTGTTCGGTGCGATCGGCGGCCGCGGGCTGCCCCCGGGCCTCCTGCCCCACTGAACCGGCGGAGAGAACTTTTGGAAAGGAGAGCATAAACCCATGCCCGTTCGCATCCGACTCGCCCGCATGGGGCGCAAGCATCGCCCCTTTTATCGGATCGTGGTGGCGGACTCGCGCAGCCCCCGGGACGGTCGCTTCATCGAGAAGGTGGGCACCTACGATCCGCTCCTTCCCGACGATCATCCCGATCGCGTGCGCCTCAACGAGGAGCGCATCCGCTACTGGTTGTCGGTGGGGGCGCAGTACACCGATCGGGTCGCCCGTTTCCTCGACAAGGCCGGCATCGTCCCCGGCGCCACCCGCTACCGCGGCACCGGCAAACGGGCCCAGGAGCTTGCCGCCAGGCGGGCGGAACAGGGCGACGGTGCCCAAGGGTGAGCGGATCGCGGCATGAGGGCGGACCGGCTCGTCTGCGTGGGGGAGATCGCGAGCGCCCACGGCGTGCGGGGCCGGCTCAAGCTGCGCTGTTTCACCGAGCGCCCGGAGGACATCCTGGCCTATGGTCCGTTGCTCGATGAGGAGGGGCGGGAGCTGTTGCGGGCCCGCATCGTCGGCCGCTGGAAGAGCGGCGTGATCGTGGAGGCGGAGGGACTCGCCGACCGCAACGCCGCCGACCTTCTTCGCGGCCGACGCCTCTATGTGCCGCGCACACGGCTTCCCGCGATCGGCGAGCGGGACTGCTACTATCGGGTCGACCTGGTCGGGCTCAGGGTCCTCACCCGCGACGGTCGGCCTCTCGGCCGGGTGCTGGCGATCCACGATTTCGGCGCCGGCGAGATCCTCGAGATCGGACCCGACCGCCGCCAGAGCGTGCTCCTGCGCTTTACCCGGGAGACGGTGCCGGAGGTCGACCTCGAGGGCGGACGGTTGGTGGTGGACCCGCCTTTGGGTACGCCCATCCCGGCCGGCCTGGTCGAGCGCGCCCGGCATGTGCTGGAGGGCGGGCGGTGAGCGCGGTGTGGTCGGCCACGGTGTTGACGCTGTTCCCGGACATGTTCCCGGGCCCGCTCGCCTTCTCCCTCTCCGGTCGCGGCCTCGCCCAGGGATTGTGGCGGCTTGAGGCGGTGGATATCCGCGCCTATGCCACCGATCGGCACCAGAGCGTGGACGACACCCCCTTCGGGGGCGGCGCCGGCATGGTGCTGCGCCCGGACGTGGTGGCGGCGGCGGTGGACGACGCGCGCTCCCGGGGTGCGGCGGGTCCCCTGGTCTACCTCACCCCGCGCGGCCTGCCGCTCACCCAGCGGGAGGTGGAGGCCTTCGCCGCCGGCCCCGGTCTCCTGCTGCTGTGCGGCCGCTACGAGGGTGTCGACCAGCGGGTGATCGAGCGGCGCGGCTTTCTCGAACGCTCCATCGGCGACTTCGTGCTCTCGGGCGGCGAGATCGCCGCCATGGCGGTGATCGACGCCTGCGTGCGCCTGCTTCCCGGGATCGTCGGCGACCGCCGCTCCCTCGAGGAGGAGAGTTTCGCGAGCGGTCTCTTGGAGTATCCCCACTACACCCGCCCGCAGGTGTGGGAGGGGGTGTCGGTGCCGGAGGTGCTGTTGTCCGGCGATCACCAGGCGATCCGGCGCTGGCGGCGGCAGCAGGCGCTGGCGACGACCCGGGCGCGTCGTCCCGATCTCTTGAAGGAGGTCTTCAGGGAGACCACAACCGGTCCACCGCGGGCCGGAGCGATGAGCGGAGCCCAGCCATGAACATCATCCAACAGCTTGAGAAGGAACAGATCGAGCGACTCACCCGCGAGCGCACCATCCCCGAGTTCCGGGCCGGGGACACGGTGCGGGTGCTGGTCCGGGTGATCGAGGGCAACCGGGAGCGGGTGCAGGCCTTCGAGGGGGTGGTGATCGCCCGCCGCAACCGCGGCATCAACTCCTCCTTCACGGTGCGCAAGATCTCCTACGGCGAAGGCGTGGAGCGGGTGTTCCCCCTCTACAGCCCGCGGATCGAGCAGATCGAGGTGGTACGGCGCGGTCGCGTGCGGCGCGCGAAACTGTATTATCTGCGCGAGCGGCGCGGCAAGGCGGCGCGCATCGCCGAGCTCAGGCAGACGCCGCAATCGCGGGGCGCTGCGGCCGGCGACGGGGAGGCGGCGGCCGCAACGGCGGAGGAGGCCAGCGAGGGGAGCTGACCGCTCCCGGGGGAGGGAACCATGTCCGGGCCGAAGACGCTGTTCGAGAAGATCTGGGATAGCCATGTGGTGGAGGAGCGCGACGACGGCACCTGCCTGCTCTACATCGACCGTCATCTCGTCCACGAGGTGACGAGCCCCCAGGCCTTCGAGGGGCTCAGGCAGAGCGGGCGGCGGGTTAGGCGGCCCGAGGCGACGCTTGCGGTGCCCGACCACAACGTGCCCACCACCGACCGTTCGCGCGGCATCGCCGAGGAGACCTCGCGCATCCAGGTCGAGACCCTGGCCCGCAACTGCGAGGAGTTCGGCATCGAACTGTTCGACATGACCGACCCGCGCCAGGGCATCGTCCACGTCATCGGCCCCGAACAGGGATTCACCCTGCCCGGCACGGTCATCGTCTGCGGCGATTCCCACACCTCCACCCACGGCGCCTTCGGCGCCCTCGCCTTCGGCATCGGCACCTCCGAGGTGGAGCACGTGCTCGCCACCCAGACGCTCCTGCAAAAGCGCCCCAAGACCATGCGGATCCTGGTCGAGGGCGAACTCGGCTTCGGGGTGACGGCGAAGGACGTGATCCTTGCGATCATCGGCACCATCGGCACCGCCGGCGGCACCGGCCATGTGATCGAGTATGCCGGTTCGGTGATCCGCGGCCTCTCCATGGAGGGCCGCATGACGGTGTGCAACATGTCCATCGAGGCGGGTGCGCGGGCGGGTCTGGTGGCGCCGGACGAGAAGACCTTCGCCTATCTGCGCGGCCGGCCGCGGGCGCCCAAGGGGGCGCTGTGGGAGCAGGCGGTCGCGTATTGGCGGAGCCTGCCCTCCGATCCCGGCGCCCGCTACGACCGCGAGGTGAGGCTCGATGCCGCCGACATCGAACCGGTGGTGACCTGGGGCACCTCCCCGGAGGATGTGGTGCCCATCACCGGGCGGGTGCCGGATCCCCGCGCGGAGCCGGACGAGCGCAGGCGGGCCAAGATGGAACGGGCGCTCGCCTACATGGGTCTCGAGCCGGGCACGCCCATGGAGGAGATCCGGATCGACAAGGTGTTCCTCGGCTCCTGCACCAACGCCCGCATCGAGGACCTGAGGCTCGCCGCCGACATCCTCAAGCGCACCGGCGGCAAGGTGGCCGAGGGGGTGCAGGCGATGGTGGTGCCGGGCTCCGGACTGGTCAAGCTGCAGGCGGAGGAGGAGGGGCTCGACCGCATCTTCAAGGATGCCGGCTTCGAATGGCGGGAGCCGGGTTGTTCCATGTGCCTCGGCATGAACCCCGACCGGCTCAAGCCCGGCGAGCGGTGCGCCTCGACCAGCAACCGCAACTTCGAGGGGCGCCAGGGCAAGGGCGGGCGCACCCATCTTTTGAGCCCGCCGATGGCGGTCGCCGCCGCCCTCACCGGGCGCCTCACCGACGTCCGCCGCCTGCTCGCGTCCTGAGCCCGAGGAGAGCCCCGATGCAGCCCTTCACCACCCTCACCGGCATCGCCGCCCCGCTGCCCCTCGTGAATGTGGACACCGATCAGATCATCCCAGCCAAATGGCTCAAGACCATCCGGCGCACCGGGCTCGGGGCGGGACTGTTCGAATCCCTGCGCTTTCGCGAGGACGGCAGCGAGAATCCCGACTTCGTGCTGAACCGGGAACCCTACCGTCGCGCCAAGATCCTGATCGTGGGCGAGAACTTCGGCTGCGGCAGCTCGCGGGAGCATGCGCCCTGGGCGCTGCTCGACTTCGGCATCCGCTGCATCATCGCCCCCTCCTTCGCCGACATCTTCCACAACAACTGCTTCAAGAACGGTATCCTGCCCATCGTCCTGCCGCGGGAGCAGGTCGAGCTGCTCATGAAGGAGGCGGAGAACGCGGCCGAGCCGGTCTTCACCGTCGATCTCGAATCCCAGCTCATCCACCGCCCCTCCGGCAACGAACCCATCGCCTTCGAGATCGAACCCTTCCGGCGCCACTGCCTTTTGAACGGTCTCGACGACATCGGGCTCACCCTGGAGAAGCTCGCGGCGATCGAGGCCTTCGAACAGCGCCAGCGCCTTACCATGCCCTGGCTTTGGGCCCAGGGGCGCTGAAGACACCCACGAACCCGGGGAGGCGATGCGGTGAGCGAACGGACGATCCTGTTTCTGCCCGGCGACGGCATCGGCCCCGAGATCATGGCCGAGGTGCGCCGCCTCATCGAACATCTCAACCGGCGCGGCCTCGGGCTTTTGGTGGTGGAGGACGTGGTGGGCGGGGCCGCCATCGACCGTCACGGGGTGCCGCTGCATCCCGACACCCTGGAAAAGGCGCGCCGCATCGGCACCGTGATGCTGGGTGCTGTGGGCGGTCCGAAGTGGGATTCGCTGCCCTTCGAGCGCAAGCCCGAGCGCGGCCTGTTGGCGCTGCGCAAGGAGCTCGGCCTGTATGCCAACCTGCGGCCGGCCTTCACCTTCCCGGCCCTGGTCGAGGCCTCCACCCTCAAGCGCGAGGTGGTGGAGGGACTGGATCTGGTGATCGTGCGGGAGCTCACGGGCGGCGTCTACTTCGGCGAACCCCGGGGCATCGAGGAGATCGGGCCGGGCGAGAAGCGGGCGGTGGACACCCAGCTCTACACCAGCTCGGAGATCCGCAGGATCGCCCGCGTCGCCTTCGAGCTCGCCCGCACCCGGCGCCGCCGGGTGACCTCGGCCGAGAAGGCCAACGTCATGTACACCGGGGTGCTGTGGCGGCAGGTGGTGCAGGAGGTGCACGAGCGGGAATTCCCCGACGTCGCCCTCGAGCACATGTACGCCGACGCCCTGGCCATGCAGCTCGTCCGCGAGCCGCGCCGCTTCGACGTCATCGTCACCGACAATCTGTTCGGCGACCTGCTCTCGGACGAGGCGGCGATGCTCACCGGCTCGCTCGGCATGCTGCCCTCCGCATCCCTCGGCGATGCGGATCAAAACGGCCGCAGGCGGGCGCTCTACGAGCCGGTGCACGGCAGCGCTCCCGACATCGCCGGCCGCAACCTCGCCAATCCGCTCGCCTGCATCCTCAGCTTCGCCATGCTGCTGCGGCTCTCCTTCGGGCTCGAGGAGGAGGCGCGGAGGGTGGAGCGGGCGGTGGCGCGGGTGCTGGATGCGGGCTATCGCACCGCCGACATCCACAGTCCGGGCACCCAGAGCGTGTCCACCCGCGAGATGGGCGAGAAGGTGGTCGAGGCCCTGGACTGAGGACATCCAGGACGCGTTCCCCGGAGGCCTGGCGGTCTCCGGACCATCGAGCGATCGAGGGCTTGAGCATGGGCTACAATGTGGCGGTGGTCGGAGCCACCGGAGTGGTCGGCAACGAAATGCTGCAGATCCTGCACGAGACCGACTTCCCGGTGGACGAGGTGCACGCGCTTGCGAGCGCGCAGTCGGTGGGGAAGGAGGTGTCCTTCGGCGAGGAGGTCACCCTCAAGGTGGAGGATCTCGCCAGCTTCGATTTCGAGGGCATCCACATCGCCCTCTTCTCCGCCGGCGCCGAGGTCTCCGGCACCTACGCGCCCAAGGCGGCGGCGGCGGGCGCCGTGGTGATCGACAACAGCTCGCGCTGGCGCATGGACCCCGAGGTGCCGCTCGTGGTGCCCGAGGTGAACGGGGAGGCGCTGGAACAGGTGCGAGCCCGCAACATCATCGCCAATCCCAACTGCTCCACCATCCAGCTGGTGATGGCGCTCAAACCCCTGCACGATCTCGCCCGCATCCGGCGGGTGGCGGTGGCCACCTACCAGTCGGTGAGCGGCGCCGGCAAGGCGGCGATGGACGAGCTGTTCGAACAGACCAAGTCCATCTACGCCGGCCAGCGCAAGGAACCGGAGGTGTTCCCCAAGCCCATCGCCTTCAATCTCATCCCCCACATCGACCGCTTCCTCGAGGACGACTTCACCAAGGAGGAGTGGAAGATGCGGGTCGAGACCAAGAAGATCCTCGACCCGGACATCGAAGTGGTGGCGACGTGTGTGCGGGTTCCGGTGTTCGTCGGCCACAGCGAAGCGGTGTTCGTGGAATTCGCCGAACCCGTGGATTTGGACGACGCCCGCAACGCGCTCTACAATTTCGACGGGCTCGCGGTGGTGGATCGCCCCGAGCGGGGCGAATACGTCACCCCGGTGGAATGCGTGGGCGAGCATGCGGTGTTCGTCTCCCGCATCCGCCAGGATCCGACCGTGCCCTACGGACTCGCCTTCTGGGTGGTGGCGGACAATCTGCGCAAGGGCGCTGCCCTGAACGCGGTCCAGATCGCCCACGCCCTGGTCGAACGCGGTCTGGTGTAACGCCGCACCCTCGCATAAGGGCCCCATGCCGAGCGCGACACCGGCCTCGCCCGCGGCCGAGGGGAACCGCTTGGGTCGGCACCGGATCGATCAACGGCGGGCGAAGACCAGCAGCAGATAGCGCATGGCACCGCGCGCTGTGAGCAGCTCGCGCGCCCCCGCACCCGAGAGCGCGCCGCCGAGATCCCCGGGCAGGTCCAGCCAGGCAAACGGCCGCACCCACCAGCTTCCCTGGGGCGGATGGCGTCGGATCAGCGGGGTGAAGTCGCACCGCTCCACGAGCACGAGCCCGCACCGCCGCGCCATCGCCTCCACCTCTGCGAAGCCGGGCAACGGCCCGAGCCGCCAGCCGCGCCGAAAGCGGGCGAGCAGTCTGTGCAAGGCCGGATCGCTGCGCGCCTCCGGGCTCGGGAAATCGTCCACCACCGCGAGCAGGCCGCCCGGCACCAGCAGCCGCGCCGCCTCCGCCAGCACCGTCGCCGGCGCTCGCGCGTGCACCAGCGCCTCGATCATCACCACCGCATCGAACCGCGCGCCCTGAAGAGGAACGCGGTGGAAGTCTCCGACAACCACCGCAAGCCGTCCCTCGAGGCCCGATCGTGCGGCACGGGCCGCCACCGCCCGCGCCTGCGCCTCGCTCAGGGTCAGGCCGATTCCCCGCAAAGCCGGACCGTTCACGAGCCGCGCCAGGGTGCCGCCGAGCCCGCAGCCGAGGTCCAACACGCGAAAACCTGGCTGAAGGCGGGAGACCAACGCCCGCTCCACTTCCCCGCTCACGAACGCCAACGCCGTGCGCTGGGAATCCGCGCCGGAGCGCTTTACCGCGCGGTGCATGACGCCGAGCTCGCGGCGAAGCGGCCCGAGTGTCCAGCGCTGGAGCCTGCGGTAATAGCTCAAGAGCCGTTGGTGGCCGGCCTCGCGTGGGGTGTTCAAGGCACAATCTCCCCGGCCCTCCGCTCCACCCGTCGCCGGCGCTCAAGTGGACGCCGCATCCTGCCGCCTTGACTTCCCCGCGCCGCCTGCCGAGAAGGGAGCGGGTGGTGCCCTCTCGGGCTTAATAGGGAAGCCGGTGCGGCTTCGGCCAAAGCCGGCGCTGCCCCCGCAACTGTAGGCGGCGAGCCCGGACCCTGTCAGCCACTGGATCGCGGATCCGGGAAGGCGGTCTCGGGCGGCGAGCCGCGAGCCAGGAGACCTGCCACCCATCGTGCAACCGGGCCGGGGTGTGCCCACATCGAGGAGACGTCCTCATGAAAACCATCGGCATCGGCCTCGCCGTGGCGCTGGCGGCCTCGCCGGCGCTCGCTCTCGAGCGCGCGGATCTCTCCCGCTATCTGTTCGTTCCCAACCGGGCCTCGGCCGAGGTGTCGGTGATCGACACCACAAGCGAGCGGGTGGTGGCCCAGCTGCCCGTGGGACGCACGCCGCACCAGATCGTGGTCTCGGATGTGCTCGGCGTGCTGGTGGCGAGCAACATCGAGGACGACACCGTCTCCATCATCGATCTCGAGAGCGAGACCACCCTCGCCACCCTCCCCCTCGACCGGGAGCCGGAGCACATGCAGCTGTCGCCGGACGGACGCCTGGTCGCGGTGGGCAACATCAAGGGCGACAGCGTCTCCCTGGTCTCGCTCACCGAGCTGCGCGAGGTGGCGCGCATCGAGGGCCTGGTGCAGCCCCACAACCTCACCTTCGATCCCACCGGAAAGCGGCTCTATGTGGCCAACCTCGGCGCCGATTTCGTCTCGGTGATCGACGTGGAAGAGGGACGGGTGGTCGAGGAGATCCCGGTGGGCGAACCCAAGCTGGTCGCCCTGGCGGCGCGGGATGAGGCGTATCAGGGCATCATCAACGTCACCGCCACCCCGGACGGGCGCTTAGGCTTTGCCGCCTACGGCGAGGGCAACCGGCTCGCGGTGCTCGACCTCAGGACCGGCGCGATCCTCAAAACCCTCGAGCTCGGCGAGCTGCCCTGGCGCGCCTACACCACCGCCGACGGCCGTTTCATGCTGGTGCCCAACAACGGCGATGAGACCATCTCTGTGATCTCCACCGCCAGCCTCGAGGAGGTGGCGCGGCTCGAGGGCGGTCCCGACATGGTGGGGATCAACGCCGGCTGGTTCGAGACCACCGCCTTCGTGCTGAGCCGCGGTGCCGACAAGCTGATCGTCCTCGATCTCGTCAATCTCGCCAAGGCGGGCGAGATCCCGCTTCCCGGCACGCCCGAGACCGGCGTGGTGAGCCCCGACGGCACCCGCCTGTACGTGGCGCTGAGCAGCACCGACCAGGTGGCGGTGATCGACACCCGCCGTCGCGCGCTCATCGGCCTCATCGACGGGCTCGGGGAGGAGCCGTGGGGCACCTTCATGGTCGGCTCCATCAACTACTGCCATTGACGCTGCTCGCAGCGGCCCTCGCCTCCGGGCCGCTCCGGGCCGCACACCAGTTCGACCGCCTGGGGCTGTCGCCCAGGGAGCGGGCAGCCCTGGTCGCCGCCTGCGGCTCGGAGCCGGTCTGCGCGGCCAAGCGCTTGAGCCGAAGCGACCCGCTGCGCTTTACCCTGGAGCCGGCCGCCGCGCCCGACACCGAGGTCATCCGCTGGGTGCGCAAACGGCCCTCCCTGGCCGCGGTGGAGCGTGTGGGCGGCCTGCTCCGGGTGGAGCTCACGGGCTTCTCGCGTACGCTGTTCCGGGAATGGCGGCGGCGGGTTCCGGCCGGGGCGGAGATCGTACTCGATCTGCGGCGGCATCGGGGCGGGGACGTCGAACGCATGCTCGCGCTCGCCTCCTCCTTGAGCGGCGAAGGGGAGGAGTTGTGGTTGGTGTCGCAGGCCGGGCGCCGGCGCCTGGTTGCCCGCCCAGGCGCGGTGCCGCGGGCGCGGGTGCGGGCTCTTTTGATCGGTCCG
>JALSGW010000139.1 GCA_026982585.1 Alphaproteobacteria bacterium
GATGTCGAGTCCCCCCATGGCCGGAATCCACTGGCGGATGGGCGCGAGCAGCGGCTCGGTGATGCGGTGGAGGAATTCGCCGATCCGCCAGACGATGGGGTTGGAGGTGTTGAGGACGTTGAAGGCCACGAGCCAGCTCAAGACCACCGAAGCGATCAACAGCCAGATGTAGATGCTGACCACCGTATCGACGAGACGGCAAAGGGCGTACATGGGCTCGACCGCGATTGTTGGGCGAGGCCGGGTTAGCCGATCGGTCCCGGGCGGGCAAGGGAAGGGGGTTGGCAGGGTGGCGGGCGCGAGCCCTGGACTACATGCGGAAGGTGCCGAAGCGGGTGGGCGGGATCGGCGCATTCAGCGCAGCCGCAATGCCGAGGGCCACCGCCATGCGGGTGTCGACGGGATCGATGACCCCGTCGTCCCACAAGCGCGCGGTGGCGTAGTAGGGATTGCCCTGTTCCTCGTACTGGGCGCGGATGCGGTCCTTGAACGCCTCCTCTTCCTCCTTGGGCCAGGCCTGTCCCTTGGCTTCGAGCGCATCCCGGCGCACCTGGGCGAGCACGTTCGCCGCCTGTTCGCCGCCCATCACCGAAATGCGGGCGTTCGGCCACATCCACAGAAGCCGCGGCTGGAAGGCCCGTCCGCACATGCCGTAGTTGCCGGCCCCGAAACTGCCGCCGATGATGACGGTGAACTTCGGCACCTGGGCGCAGGCCACCGCCGTCACCAGTTTGGCGCCGTCCTTGGCGATGCCGCCGTGCTCGTACTTGCGCCCGACCATGAAGCCGGTGATGTTCTGCAGAAACAACAGCGGAATGCGGCGCTGGCAGCAGAGTTGGACGAAGTGGGCGCCCTTGAGGGCGGATTCCGAGAACAGAATGCCGTCGTTGGCCACCACGCCGACGGGATAGCCGTGGATGTGGGCGAAACCGCAGACCAGGGTGGTGCCGTAGCGGGCCTTGAACTCCTGAAAGCGCGAGCCGTCCACCAGCCGCGCGATCACCTCGCGCACCGGAAGCGGTTCGCGCACGTCCTCCGGTATCAGGCCGTAGAGTTCCTCCGGCGGATAGCGGGGTTCCTCGGGTGGCGCCAGCTCGAGGGTGGCGCGCGCGGGCCGGCCGAGCTGGGCCACCAGCCGGCGGCACAACAGCAGGGCGTGATGGTCGTCCTCGGCGAGATGGTCCGCCACCCCCGAGATGCGGGTGTGGACGTCGCCGCCCCCGAGCTCCTCGGCGCTCACCACCTCCCCGGTGGCGGCGCGCACGAGCGGCGGCCCGCCCAGGAAGATGGTGCCCTGGTCGCGGACGATGATGGTCTCGTCGGCCATGGCCGGAACATAGGCGCCGCCGGCGGTGCAGGAGCCCATCACCACCGCGATCTGGGCGATGCCCTCCGCCGACATGGTGGCCTGGTTGTAGAAGATGCGGCCGAAATGGTCGCGGTCGGGGAACACCTCGTCCTGGTGCGGCAGGTTGGCGCCCCCGGAATCCACGAGGTAGATGCAGGGCAGCCGGTTCTCGCGGGCCACCTCCTGGGCGCGCAGGTGTTTTTTCACCGTAAGCGGAAAATAGGTGCCGCCTTTGACGGTGGCATCATTGGCGACGATCATGCATTCGCGGCCCGAGATGCGGCCGATGCCGGTGATCAGGCCGGCACCCGGCGCCTCGCCGCCGTAGAGACCGAAGGCCGCGAGCGGCGACAGCTCCAGGAACGGGGATCCGGGATCCAGCAAGGCCTCGACGCGCTCGCGGGGCAGCATCTTGCCGCGGGCGCGATGGCGGGCCCGCGCCTCCTCCCCGCCGCCCAGCGCCGCCTCGGCGATGCGGGCCCGGAGCTCGGCCGCAAGCCGCCGGTTGTGCCGCTCGCGACGGCGGAACGGTTCGCTGCGGGTATCGAGCGCGGATGACAGGACGGCCACCCTTACCATCCTCCCGAGGCGAGCCAGCGCTCCACCTGGTCGAGCCGGTCCGCGCCCCAGAAGGGCTCGTCGTCGATGAAGATGAAGGGGGAGCCGAACACCCCGCGCGCGATCGAGCGTTCGGTCTCCGCCTTGAGCCGCTCCTTGATGCGCGGATCGCTCACCGCCTGCAGCAGGGCCTCGCCGTCGATGCCGAGCTCGGCCGCCACTTCGGCCACCTGTTCGGGCTTCGACATGTCGCGGCCCTCGCCCCAGTGGGCGCGGAACAGCCGCCGCGCGAACTTGCGCGCCGGACAGTCGCCGCGCTCGTCGTACAGCCACCAATAGGCCCGGCTTGCGGCGAGGGAGTTCATGGGCATCACCGGCGGCAGGGTGAGCGGCACGTCGAGGTAGCGGGCGAAGCGTTGGATGTCGCGCAGGAAGTAGTCCTTCTTGAGCGGCGTGTGGGTCAGCGGCCGCGCGCCGGTGAGCTTGAGGGCGGCGCCGAGCATGATGGGTCTCCAGACCACCTGGCGGCCGTAGCGGGCGGCGATGTCGTCGATCTGGGTGCTCGCGAGATAGCCGTAGGGGCTTGCGAATTCGAAGTAGAACTCGATGGCGCGGTTCATGGTCCCAAGACCTCGTTGACGGCGAGGGAGGCGAGGGAGATGCACGGTGCCGATCCGCCGCGGCGGGGCGGCCAAGGGCTTGGTTGGGGCTGGCTCGGGCTGCGCATCGCTCCGGGCTCAAGCGGTGAGGGCGAACAGTTCCCGGCCGATGAGCATGCGGCGGATTTCGTTGGTGCCGGCGCCGATGTCGTACAGTTTGGCATCGCGCAGGTAGCGGCCGGTGGGGTAGTCGTTGATGTAGCCGTTGCCGCCGAGCGCCTGGATCGCCTCGAGCGCCACCTGGACGGCGCGTTCGGAGGCGAACAGCAGGCACGCGGCGGCGTCCTGGCGGGTGAGCCGGCCCCGATCCGCCGCCCTCGCGCACATGTAGACGTAGGATCGGGCGGCGTTCCAGGCGGTGTACATGTCGGCGAGCTTGCCCTGCATGAGCTCGAAGGTGCCGATCGGCTGGCCGAACTGGTGGCGCTCGTGCACATAGGGCAGGACCGCCTCCAGGCAGGCGGTCATGATGCCGAGCGGGCCGCCCGCGAGCACGAGCCGCTCGTAGTCGAGCCCCCGCATCAACACCCGCACCCCGCCGTCCACCTCGCCGAGCACGTTCTCCACCGGCACCTCGCAGTCCTCGAAGATGAGCTCACAGGTATCCGAGCCGCGCATGCCGAGCTTGTCGAGCTTCTGGGCGGTGCGGAAACCGGCGAAGCCCTTCTCGACGATGAAGGCGGTGATGCCCTTGGCGCCGGCCTCGGGACGGGTCTTGGCGTAGACCACCAATACGTCCGCCTCCGGCCCGTTGGTGATCCACATCTTGCGGCCGTTGAGCAGAAAGCGGTCGCCGCGCCGTTCGGCGCGGGTGGTCATGGACACCACGTCGGAGCCGGCGCCCGGCTCCGACATGGCGAGCGCGCCCACATGCTCGCCCGAAATGAGACGCGGCAGATAGCGGCGCTTTTGTTCGGGGGAGCCGTTGAGCCGGATCTGGTTCACGCACAGGTTGGAGTGCGCCCCGTAGGACAGGCCGACGGCGGCCGAGGCGCGGCTGATCTCCTCCATCGCCAGCACGTGCTCGAGATAACCGAGGCCGGCGCCGCCGTCCTCCTCCTCCACCGTGATGCCGAGCAGTCCGAGCGCGCCGAGCTTCGGCCACAGCTCCCGCGGGAAACGGTTGTCCCGGTCGATGGCGGCGGCGAGCGGCGCGATCTCGGCGTCGGCGAAGCGGCGGACGGTCTCGCGGATGGCCTCGGCGGTC
>JALSGW010000140.1 GCA_026982585.1 Alphaproteobacteria bacterium
TGCGGCGCTCACCCGGGGCTGCCGGGGCGAACAGCTCGCCGAACTGGGCCTTCTGGTGCGGGCCGGTGCGGTGGCGCTCGGCGACGGGGATCGGGCGGTGGGCAACGCCCGGCTCATGTACCGGGCCCTGCAATACGCCACCGCCTTCGATGCGCTGGTGGTCCAGCATCCGCTCGAGCCGAGCCTCGCCGAGGGCGGGGTGATGCACGAGGGGGAGACGGCGATCCGCCTCGGACTGCCGGGCATCCCGCGGGCGGCGGAGATCATCCTCATCGAGCGCGACCTGCGGCTGGTGGAGGCCACCGGCGCCCGCTACCACGCGGCGCACATCTCCACCCGGGAGGCGGTGGCGGCGGTTCGCCGCGCCAAGGAGCGGGGACTGCGCGTGTCCGCCGACGTCACCCCGCACCACCTGCTGCTCACCGAGGCCGAGGTGGAGGGATATCGCACCTACGCCAAGGTCTCCCCGCCGCTGCGCACCGAGGAGGACCGGCAGGCGCTGGTGGCCGGGCTCGCAGACGGCACCATCGACGCCATCGCGAGCGACCATCATCCCCAGGACCAGGAGAGCAAGCGGCTGCCCTTCGTGCAGGCGGCCTTCGGCGTGGTGGGGCTCGAGACCCTGCTTCCCGCCGCCCTCGAACTGGTGCACCGGGGGCGGATCGACCTGATCGCCCTTCTGAGCTGCCTCACCGAGCGGCCGGCGCGGCTGTTCGGGCTCGAGGCGGGACGGCTCGAAACAGGGCGGCCGGCGGACCTGGTGTTGTTCGATCCCGAGCGATCCTTCCGGGTCACCGAGGCGGGCCTGCGCTCGCTCTCCAAGAACACCCCGTTCGAGGGCCGTACGTTCCGCGGCCGGGTGCTCCTCACCCTGGTGGACGGACGGGTGGTGCACCGGGACGAGGGGGTGGATCTGGGGCCTATTTGACCGCCAGCACCGGACAGGGCGCAAGCTGCAGCAGCTTGTGGGAGACGCTTCCCAAAAGCAGCGCCGACAGCTCCCCGAGGCCGCGACAGCCCACCACCATGAGATCGACGCGGCGCCGCGCCGCCTCCTCCAGGATGGCATCCGCCGGCTCCCCCTGGAGCAGACAGCGCACCACCTCCCGCGCTCCCTTATCCCGCGCCCGCCGTTCGGTCTCGTCGAGGATTTTCTCGCCGAGGGCGGCGATGATCCGGGCATCCTCCGCAGACTCCTCCTGCGGCCAGCGCAGCAACGAGGGCGCGGGGGACGCCGCCGGCTCGACCAGATGCTCGATCTCGGCCATGCGCCGCACCGCATCCGGCAGACGCCGGTAGACGAGCACGTGCACCACCACCAGCTGAGCCTCATAGCGGGCCGCCAGATCGCCCGCGAGATCCGCGGCACGCCTGGCGTGGTCGGATCCATCGACGGCGACCAACAGGCGCTCGATCATCGTTCGCCTCACGATCCGGTCTGGCGCGGCGACGGGGATGTGCGGCCCGCAGCCCCGCGCAGCATGCAGAACAGTTCCAGGTTCGGGCAGAAGGCCGGTGGCGCGCTCTGCGCCTTGGCGGCGAGATAGCGGCGACAGCGCCGTGCCGCGGTGCAATGGGCACACACCCGCTCCCCGTCCCTGAAGGCGGCAAGATGGGAGCGCGGCACCTCCTCGGGCGACAGTCCAAGGAGCCGCATCATGCGCCGCATGTCCCGCTCGCTCGAGGGGCGGGCCGCGGCCACATCCCGCGCGCCCAGCCCGAGCTCGGCGAGCCCGCGCCGCCAGGCCCAGGGATCCTCGCGCGACGACCTGCGGCCGGATCCGCGCCAAGGCCGCCACCGGCCAAGCCATGCGGACGAACCCATGGTCCGCTCCTCCGCGCTTGTGCCGGCATGTTGAAGGTCGGTCGAAGATCCGGCCTTGATGCGGATCAAGGGCGCCGGGGAAACATGCCCAGCGTTGCGGTGCGGTCTTTGACCTCGGCGCCGCTTGCCGGCAGCATGGCGGCGGGTGCGGCTCAAGACGAGGGAGGTTCGGGTGTCGGAGTCCGGCCACTATCGTCCCGAGGCGGGCATGGATGTGCCCCGTTTTGCGGGGATTCCCACCTTCATGCGGCTGCCCCATCGGCGGCTTGCCGAGGCACAGGGGGTGGACATCGGGATCGTAGGGGTTCCCTGGGACGGGGGCACCACCAACCGTCCCGGCGCCCGCCACGGTCCCAGACAGCTGCGCGATGCCTCCACCATGATCCGGCTCGTCAACCAGGCCACCGGCGTGCGCCCCTTCGAGCTCGTGCGCTGCGCCGATCTCGGCGATGCGCCGGTCAATCCCGCCAACCTCCAGGACAGCCTGGCCCGGATCGAGGACTTCCACCGGCGCCTGGTGGAGGCGGGGATCACGCCGTTGACGGTGGGCGGGGACCATTTGATCACGCTGCCCATCCTGCGCGCCCTGGCCCGTCGCCACCGGCCGCTCGCGCTGGTGCAGTTCGACGCCCACACCGACTTCTACGACGCCTATTTCGGCGGCGAGCGCTACACCCACGGCACCCCGTTCCGCCGGGCGGTGGAGGAGGGGCTGATCGACCCCGGCAAGGTGGTGCAGATCGGCATCCGGGGTACGGCTTACGACGGCGAGGACGTGCGCTGGGCGCGCGCCCAGGGGGCGCGGGTGATCATGATCGAGGAATACTACGACCGCGGTCCGGCCTGGGCGATGGAGGAGGTCCGGCGGATCGTCGGCGACCATCCCTGTTATGTGAGCTTCGACGTCGACGCCCTCGACCCGTCGCAGGCCCCGGGCACCGGAACCCCCGAGATCGGCGGCATCTTCACCCACGACGCCCAGCGCATGATCCGCCGTCTCGCGGGACTGCGCCTGGTGGGGGCGGATGTGGTGGAGTTGAGTCCGCCCTTCGATCCCTCGGGCATGACCGCCTGGGTGGCGGCGAACCTGCTCTTCGAGCTGTTGTGCGTGCTCGCCCTGGCCCGAGGCGGCGGCCCGGCGAGGCGGGATGCGGGCGTCTGAGCGGGCCGCCTCCTACTTCTGCGGCGGCCTGTCCCGCTCGAGCAGCGCTTTGAGCTCGTAGAGGAGCGCCAGCGCTTGGCGGGGCGTGATCCCATCCGGGTCGACGGCTGCAAGGCGCTCCTCCACCGGAGAGGGGTGAGGGGGCGGGCTCGCGCGGCTTCGCGCCAGGGCCTGGAACAGCGGCAGGTCCTCCACCAGCGCCGCGACAGGGGAGCGGCTCTCCCCCGCCTCCAGCCGGCGCAGCACTTCCCGGGCGCGGGCCACCACCGCGGGCGGCAGACCTGCGAGCTCCGCCACCTGGATGCCGTAGGAGCGATCGGCGCAGCCCGGCACCACCTCGTGCAGGAACACCACCCGGCCGCGCCATTCCTTGACCCGCACGGTGTGGGCGGCGAGTGCCGGCAGGCGGCCGGCGAGGGCGGTGAGCTCGTGGTAATGGGTGGCGAACAGGCCCCGGCAGCGCACCACCTCGTGCAGGTGCTCCACCACCGCCCAGGCCAGGGCGAGGCCGTCGTAGGTGGCGGTGCCACGTCCGATTTCGTCCAGCAGCACGAAGCTGGCGGGGGTGGCCTGGTTGAGGATGGCCGCGGTCTCCACCATCTCGACCATGAAGGTGGAACGGCCCCGGGCCAGATCGTCGGCGGCCCCGACCCGCGAGAACAGCCGATCGGCGAGGCCGATCTCCGCCTCCTCGGCGGGCACGAAGGACCCCGCCTGGGCGAGCACCAGGATGAGGGCGTTCTGGCGCAGAAAGGTGCTCTTGCCGGCCATGTTCGGCCCGGTGAGCAGCCACAGCCGCCCGTCCCGGTCGAGATGGAGATCGTTGGCGACGAACCGCTCCCCCTGGCGGGCCAGGGCCTGCTCCACCACCGGATGGCGCCCGCCGCGCACCCGAAAGCACGGCTCCTCCACCATGCGCGGGCGCACGTAACGCCACTCGGCGGCGAGCTCGGCGAGGCCGGCGGCGACATCGATGCGGGCGAGCGCCTGGGCGGTGCGGGCGATCGCCTCGGCTTGCGCCAACACCTGCTCGCGCAGTTCGGCGAACAGGGCGAGTTCGCGCAGAAGCGCCCGTTCGGCGGCGCCGGTGAGCTCCCGTTCGAGGGCGGTGAGCTCGGCGGTGACGTAGCGGGTCGCCTGGGCCATGCCCTGGCGGGGCACGAAATGGTCCGGCACCTTGTCCCGGTGGGCCGCGGTGACCTCGATGAAATAACCGAGCAGGTGGTTGTGCCGGACCTTGAGGGAGGGGATGCGGGTCTGCTCGCGAAGCCGCGCCTCGAGCGCCGCCATGTGCCGCCGGCCCTGATCGCGCAGCGCCCGCAGCCGGTCCAGCTCCGCATCGAAGCCCGGCCGGATGAAGCCGCCCTCGCGCGCGAGGGTGGGCGGCTGATCGACCAGGGCGGCGCGAATCCGGGCCCCCACCCGGTCGGGATCGGCCAGCGCCGCCCCCAGCGTGCGAAGGGGCGGCTCCGCCTCCGCAAGCAGCCCGGCCACCGCCTCCGCCACCTCGAGCCCGCGTCCCACCGCCTGGAGATCGCGCGGGCCGCCGCGCTCCAGCACCAGCCGGGAGAGCGCCCGGCTCAGGTCGGGAAGCCCTCTAAGCCGCGCGCGCACCTCCCGGCGCAGATCCGGTCGGTCGAGGAACGCCTGCACCCGGTCGTGGCGGCTGCGGATGCGCTCGAGGTCCGCGAGCGGGGCACCGAGCCACTCGGCCAGCAGCCGTGCGCCCGCCGCGGTGAGGGTGCGGTCGACGGCGCCGAGCAGGCTGCCCGCGCGCTCGCCGCGCACGTCGGCGAGCAACTCGAGGCTGCGGCGGGTCGCCGGATCGATGCGCAACACCCGCTTGGCATCCACCCGCAGCGGCCGTTCCAGGCGCGGCAAGAGGCCCTTTTGGGTGAGCTGGAGATAGGCGAGCAGCGCGCCCGCCGCGCCCAGCTCCGCCGCTTCAAAGCGCCCGAGACCCTCGAGGGTGGCGAGGCGGAAGTGCCGGCACAACAGCCGCTCGCCCTCTGAGGGATCGAAGCAGACTCCCTCCTTGGCGACGATGCGCTCCCGCCACTCCGCGCCCGGACCCTGAAGGTCGAGACGGTCCACAAGCGGCTCCGGCACCAGCAGTTCGCGCGGATCGATGCGCGCCAGCGCCTCGGGAAGATCGGCGGCATGGTCCAGCAGCTGGGTGCGGAAGAGGCCGGTGGAGATGTCCACCCAGGCGAGGGCCAGATGCGCCCCGTCGCAGGCCAGCGCCGCCAGATAGTTGTGCCGCTGGGCGTCCAAGAGCCCGCTTTCGGTCAGGGTTCCCGGTGTGACGATGCGCACCACCTCCCGGGCCAGCAGGCCGCGCCGACGGGCCGGCCCGGGCTCTTCCAGCTGCTCGCAGATCGCCACCCGATGCCCGGCCCGGATCAGCCGCGCGAGATACTGTTCGGCGCTGTGCACCGGGACCCCGCACATGGGGATGTCCTCCCCGGCGTAGCGGCCGCGTCGGGTCAGGGCGATGTCGAGACATCGGGCCGCGATCTTGGCGTCCTCGAAGAACAGCTCGTAGAAATCGCCCATGCGGAAGAAGAGCAGACAATCCGGATGGGCCTGCTTGATGCGCCGGTATTGGGCGATCATGGGGGTGGCGGCCGGCTCGCCCGACCGCGGATCCCGCCGACGGGCGGCGGGCCGCGCGGATGACGCGGATTTCGAGATCATCGGTTGAGTTTCACCCTTGAAGATCCCGCGACAGTAGATATACTGGGATACGATCTGGGATCGGACCTGCGTGTGGGGAGACCGACATGCGCGCCGGCCGGACCGCGCGGCGGCTTGTGCCTTTGGGATGGCGGGCGGGGTGGCGCGGGGCGTCTCCCTGTTCCGCTGCGGAGCCGCGATGAGCTGCTGGGAGCGAATCGCGCCGCTGTTGCGCCGCAGGGTGGGCGAGGATTGGCTTGCCTGTGCTGCCGAGGCCGCGGCGCTGGCGGAGGCCATGCGCTTCCATCCCTGGCAGGAGCGGGTCCGTCTGTTCGACCGCTATTGTTGGCAGCGGGCCCGGGTCGATCTCGATCCCCAGACGGTGGCCCGGCTCGCCCACCGGCGGCTCCGGGACGCTGCCGAGCGGGCCGCGCTCGCGGGCTATGTGCGCCGTTGTTCGGCGGTGTTGGAGGCGGCTTTGTGGTTGCTCGCAGAGCCGCCCCGCGGTGCGGATCGCTGGGCGGGATTGCTGCGGAAGCTGGCCCGGCTGGGCACCGGAAAGGCCCGGGCGCAGGCGGCCGTGTCGGTGGATCTCGTCCATGGTCCGGGACTAGCCCTGCTGCTGCTGGCCTCCCTGCCGAGCGACACCGCGGCCAGCTTCACCGCCCGCGATGTCTTCTGGAACGCACTGCACGGACGTTAGTCCGGGTCCGGCCAGGCCCGGCAGGCGGAAGCTCCGCCGGTGGTGACGGCAGGGGCCGAGCCGCATCAGTGCGTTCTGGTGTGCGCGGGTGGGATAGCCGAAGTGCCGGTCGAATCCGTAGCCGGGATGACGCGCCGCGAGGCGGCGCATGAGCCGGTCGCGGACCACCTTGGCGACGATCGAGGCGGCCATGATCTCCGGCACCTGTCGATCGCCGCCCACCACGCAGCGCACCGGGGCTTCCAGCTCCGGCGCATACCGCCCGTCCACCCACCATTCCGAGACCGCGACCGGAAGCCGCCGCGCCGCCCGGCGCATGGCGAGCAGGGTCGCACGGTGGATGTTGAGCCGGTCGATCTCGGCCACCGACGCGGCGCCCAGCGCATAGACGGCGCAGCGGGCGATGTGGGCGGCGAGCTCCTCGCGCCGGCAGGGCGAGAGCCGTTTGGAATCGGCGAGGCCGTCCGGCACCCGGTGCAGCACCAGCGCGCAGGCGATCACCGGCCCGGCCAGGGGGCCGCGTCCCACCTCGTCGATACCGCCGCGCAGTGCCGTTCCGCTCATGCCGCGCTTGCGCCGCTCGGCCATCCCCGTGCCGGGCGCAGGACGCCGACCCGGATGCCGGCGTGGTTGAAGACCTCTCGCTGCAAAAAGGCAAGCGCCGCGCGCTGATCCCGCCACAGACCCAGATGCGCGAGCGCGGCCGCCACCGCCACTTCGGCGGCGCGTGCGGCGCCGTCCTCCACCTTGAGCGCAAGCCCCACGCCGGCTTCGGGAAAGAAACCCAGATAGACCCCCTCCGCTCCCTCCTTCACCACGCCAGCGGGGAGCGCCCGCAGCAGCCGCGTGGTCGCCCGCCCCTCGCCGCCGACCAGCTCGGGATGGCGGCGGCAGGCCCGCAGGATTTGCACCCGAGCCGCCCGCTCTGCGCGGCTGAGCCCCACCCCGCAGGCAAAGCGCGCCGCCAAGAGGGCCAGCGCCCGCAGCCGAAACGGCCAGGTGGGCACCCCGCAGCCGTCCACCGCCGCTTGGGCGACCGGATCCTCCCCGGCGAGCCGAACCAGGAGCGCGAGAATGCCCTCTTGCACCGGATGGTGCACCTGTGCGTAGCCGCTTGGGGGCAGATCCAGCAGCCGGGTCCAGGTGAGCATGCCGGCGTGTTTGCCCGAGCAGTTGTTGTGCAACCGGGAGGGTTCTCTTCCCTCCCGTGCGAGCCGCTGCGCGGCCTTTTGGGACAGGGGCGGGTGCGGGGCGCAGACCAGATGGCTGGGATCGAGCCCGAGCCGCGCAAGCCAGGCCCGAACCAGGCGCACGTGGCGCTCTTCGCCGGCATGGGAGGCGCAGGCGAGCGCGAGCTCTTCCAGGGACAGGCCGAAGCGGTGCAAGCCGCCCTGGGCGACCCAGGGCAGGGCCTGGATCGGTTTGATCGCGGAGCGGGGATAGACCGGCAGGTCCGCATCCCCCACCACAAGCCGGACGGCGCCCTCGGCCGTGCACGCCATGAGATGCACCCGATGGCGGCTTTCCACCACATCCCCGCGCCACAGTTCCACCGCCACCGGGGCCGTCCTCACCGTCGCCTCCCGGCTGGACGGAACGCCCGTTCGCGGCCAGGATGGCGCCGCTGCTGCGACCATGAGGAGGCACGCGGATCATGGGGACCACGTTGAGCTTCGAGGAGCTCGAGGAACTCGTCGGCACCGGCGACATCGACACGGTGGTCGCCGCTTTCACCGACATGCAGGGACGGCTGGTCGGCAAGCGCGTCACCGGATCCTACTTCCTCAAGGCGGTGCACAAGGAGTGGCACGCCTGCGACTATCTGCTCGCCTTGGACATGGAGATGGAGCCGGTGCCGGGCTTTCGGGTCGCCTCCTGGGACAAGGGCTACGGCGATTTCGCCATCCGCCCGGATCTCAAGACGCTGCGCCGCATTCCCTGGCTGCCCGGCACCGCGCTGGTCCTGGGCGACGTCTGCAACCACCACGGCGAGGAGCTGGCCCACAGCCCGCGCACCATCCTCAAGCGCCAGCTGGAGCGTCTCGCACAGCGCGGATTGTACGCCAAGATGGCCTCCGAACTGGAGTTCTACGTCTTCGACGACGACTTCCGCAGCTGCCGCGAGAAGAACTACGAGAACCTCCGCACCGCCGGCTGGTACATCGAGGACTATCACGTCTTCGAGACCACCAAGCGGGAGCCGCTGCTGCGCACCGTCCGCAACCACATGGAGGCGGCGGGCATCCCGGTGGAGTTCTCGAAGGGCGAGTGGGGGCCCGGCCAGGAAGAGCTCAACCTGGTCTACGCCGAGGCCCTGGAGATGGCCGACCGGCACGTGATCTACAAGAACGGTGTGAAGGAAATCGCCTATCTGCAGGGCAAGGCGGTCACCTTCATGGCCAAGTGGCGCAAGGATCTCGCCGGCAATTCCTGTCATATCCACGCGAGCCTCTGGCGGCGGGACGGCGAGCGGCCGGCCTTCGTCGACGAGCAAGGGCGGGAGACCGCGCTCTTCCGCCAGTTCCTCGCCGGCCAGCTGGCGCTCGCCCGGGAGTACTGCCTGTTCCTGGCGCCCTATGTGAATTCCTACAAGCGGTTCCAGGCGGGCTCCTTCGCCCCCACCCATATCGTCTGGAGCCGGGACAACCGCACCGCCGGCTTCCGGGTGGTCGGCCACGGTCCCTCCACCCGGGTGGAGTGTCGCATGGCGGGCGCCGATGTGAACCCCTATCTGGCCTACGCCGCCCTCATCGCCGCCGGCCTGCACGGCATCGAGCAAGAGCTCGATCCCGGGCCCGAGTTCCGCGGCGATGCCTACCGGCGCGAGGAGCTGCCGTCCTTGCCCAGGACCCTGCGCGAGGCGGCCGATCTCCTGGACCGTTCCGAGGCGCTGCGCGCGGCGTTCGGGGACGAGGTGGTGGACCATTACGTGCATGCCGCACGCTGGGAAGTTTCGGTCTTCGACCAGGCGGTGACCGACTGGGAACGCATCCGCTATTTCGAGCGCGCGTGAGGACCGTGCGGCGGCCGGGGTGCTGGGCGTCGGGGTATCGTTTGTGGGGAGAGGACGGTGGGCGCAACCGGGGTTCTCATCTGCGGCCACGGCAGCCGTGATGCCGAGGGATGTCGGGAGTTCGCGGCGCTGGTCGGGCGGCTGCGCGCGGAGCTTCGGGAATGGCCGGTGGAGCTCGCCTACCTCGAGTTCGCCCGGCCCATCCTCAGGGAGGGTCTCGAGGCCCTGCGCAGCCGGGGGGTGGAGCGGGTGCTGGCGGTGCCCGGCATGTTGTTCGCGGCCGGCCATGTCAAAAACGACATCCCCTCGGTGCTCCACCGCTACGCCCGCGAGCACGGGCTCGAGATCCGCATGGGGCGGGAGCTTGGCATCGACCCGCTGCTGCTCGAGGCGGCGCGGGACCGGATCGCCGAGGCGTTGGCGGCCTCGCGACGCCGGCTTGGCCTCGGCGACACCCTCCTTCTGGTGGTGGGGCGCGGCACCTCGGACAGCGACGCCAACGGCAATGTGGCCAAGGTCATGCGCATGCTGTGGGAGGGCATGGGGTTCGCCCACGGCGAGGTGGCCTATTCGGGCGTCGCCCATCCCCGTACCGATGCGGCGCTGGCCCGGGCGGTGCGCCTCGGCCTGCCGCGCATCGTGGTCTTCCCCTACTTTCTCTTCACGGGCGTGCTGGTGCGGCGCATCTACGCCGCCGCCGACGCCGCGGCCGCCCGGCACCCGGAGGTGGAAATCCTCAAAGCACCCTATCTCAACGACCATCCCCACGTGATCCGCGTGTTCGCCGAGCGGGCGCGCGGGATCCTCGCGGACGACGTGAACATGAACTGCCTGTTGTGCAAATACCGGGTGCGCATCCTCGGCCACGAGGACGATCACGGCGCCCCGCAACAGAGCCACCACCATCACGTGGAGGGAATCGGCACCGAC
This sequence comes from Alphaproteobacteria bacterium, assembly GCA_026982585.1. Taxonomy (GTDB): domain Bacteria; phylum Pseudomonadota; class Alphaproteobacteria; order Geminicoccales; family Geminicoccaceae; genus HRBIN39. The sequence goes on from JALSGW010000140.1 coordinate 10,310, forward strand.
CCCGAACCCCACCATCACCACCATCATCACCACCACCACGGCCATGCCGCGCCCGTCCACTCCCCCGCCACCGACGGCCGACGCGCCGGATCCGGTTGAGCCGTCGGGTGGTTCCTGGCTGCGCGATCCCGAGGCCATCGAGCGGCTGTCCCTGGCCCGCATCCGGGAAGAGGTGGAACTCGACGCCCTGCCCGCGGAGCTGCACGGGGTGGTGCTGCGGCTGGTCTATGCCTGCGCCTTGCCCGGGATCGTCGCCGATCTGCGCTGGTCGGGGCCGGTGGTGGCGAAGGCGCGGGCGGCGCTTCGGGCCGGTGCCCCGGTGCTGTGCGACGTGCGCATGGTGGCGGTCGGCATCCGGCGCCGGCACCTGCCCTGCGGCAATGCCGTGCTGTGTCCGGCGGCCGGAGAGGAGGCGGCGGCCCTCGCCCGGCGCATGCAAACCACCCGCAGCGCCGCCGGGGTGGAGCTGTGGCGGCCCCATCTGCACGGCGCGGTGGTGGCGATCGGCAATGCGCCCACCGCCCTCTTCCAGCTCCTCGCGCGGCTCCGGAGCTGGCCGGAGCGGCCCGCCGCCATTTTCGCCTTCCCGGTGGGGTTCGTGGGTGCACGGGAGAGCAAGCAGGCGCTGGTGGAGAGCGGCACCGACGTCCCCTTTTTGACCCTCTTGGGCCGCTTCGGAGGATCGGCCCTGGCCGCCGCCGCCGTCAATGCGGTGGTCGAGGAGGGTGCAGCATGAGCGCGCCCTGGCTGTTTGTGGTGGGGATCGGCGAGGATGGCGTCGCGGGTCTGTCGCCCCGGGCCCGGGCGGTGGTGGAGAACGCCGAGGTGCTGGTGGGAGGTGCGCGCCATCTGGCCATGGTTCCGCACGGCGCACCGGAGCGGCTGAGCTGGGAGCGGCCGATCGCACGCACCCTGGATGCGCTTTCCCGCCACCGGGGACGCAGGGTGGTGGTGCTGGCGAGCGGCGATCCCCTGTGGTTCGGGATCGGCCGTCTCATCCTCAGGCGGCTGCCGGCCGAGGAAGTGGAGATCATACCCAACCTCTCCGCCTTCCAGTGGGCCTGCTGCCGGCTGGGCTGGGCGCTCGAGGAGGTGGCGGCGGTGAGCCTGCACGGTCGTCCCATCGAACGGCTGCGCCGCCATCTGGCGCCCGGGGTGCGCCTCCTTCTTCTCACCGGATCCGGCGAGGATCCCCCACGCATCGCCGCGCTGCTCCAAGAGGAGGGGCTCGGCCGCGCCGACATGTGGGTGATGGAGCGGCTCGGCGGTGCCGAGCGCATCTGGCACGGGCGGGTGCGCGAGGCGCCCGGGCGGCGTTTCGACGAACTCAACCTGGTGGCGCTCGCATTGCCGCGGGATGTGGAACTGCCGCGTGCCGCGCTGGTGCCGGGGCGCGAGGAGGAATTGTTTCTCCACGACGGGCTGATCACCAAGGCCGAGGTGCGGGCCGCCACCCTGGCCCGGCTGCGCCCTCAGCCGGGCCAGCTGTTGTGGGACGTGGGGGCGGGCTCGGGTGCGGTGGCCATCGAGTGGCTCAGAGCGGGGTCGGACATGCGCGCCCTGGCGGTGGAACAACGCGCCGAGCGGGTCGCGCGCATCCGCGAGAACGCGCGGGCCTTCGGGGTGCCGGAGCTCGTGGTGATCCACGGTCGGGCGCCCGAGGCGCTGCGCGAGCAAACGGCTCCGGATGCGGTGTTCATCGGCGGCGGGCTCGAGGATCCGGAGCTCGTGGCGTGTTGTTATGAGCGCCTGCGGCCGTGCGGGCGACTGGTGGCGAATGCCGTCACGCCTGCGGGCGAGGAGTCCCTGCTCTACGCCTGGCGACGCTTCGGCGGGTCGCTCTATCGGCTGCAGGTGAGCCGCGCCGAGCCGGCGGGCGGCACGGTGCTGTGGCGCGCCCAGGCGCCCGTCACCCAATTGCTGCTGGTGAAACCGGCATGACGGGCCGGCTGGTGGTGGTCGGGGTGGGGCCGGGCGATCCGGCGCTGCTCACCGAGCGGGCCCGCACCGTGCTGGCGCGCGCCGGGGTGGTGGCGGCGGTGCATCGCGCCGGTCGGCCCGCGCGCGCCCTCAAGCTGGCCGCACCGCATCTGGCGGAAGGGGCGGACCGGCTGCTGTTCGCCTGGCATCACGGCTGGTCTACGGAGGAGCGGGCGCGGTTCTACGATGGCATCGCCGCCGCGCTGGGCTCCCGCGTGGAAGCGGGCGAGGAGGTGGCGCTGCTGGCCCTCGGCGATCCCCTCTTCTACGCCGCCGCCGCGCGGGTGGCCGAACGGCTCCGGGGCCGGTGTCCGATCGAGCTGGTGCCGGGGATCAGCGCCTGGCAGGCGGCGGCCGCGGAGGCCGGGATTCATCTCGCCCTCGGCGACGATGTGGTGGTGGTGGTGCCGGCCACCCTGCCGGATGCCCGCATCGAGGCGGCGCTGCGGCTCGCGGATGTGGCGGTGGTGGTGAAGCTGGGCCGCCACGGCGCACGGTTGTTGCGCCTGCTCGCGCGGCTCGGACTTGTGGAGCGGGCCTTTTTTGCGGCGGAGCTCGGCGGCGCGGAGCGGCGTCTGGTGCCGCTCGCACCGGGCGATGCGCCGGCCTTGGACGAGATCCCCTATATGTCGCTGGTGGTGGTGCGGCCCGGGAGGGGGGCATGAGGCCCGCGGTGGTGTGGCTCCATCCAAGCGACCGGGCGATCGCCGGGCGGCTTGCGGCGGCCCTGGACGGGCTCGTCCACGGCCCTGAGGGGGACGGCGCGGGCGCGGACGTCGTCTTCGCCCGTCTCGCGCCCCATCTGCGGCAGCTGTTCCGGACCGGAACGCCGATCCTGGCCCTGTGCGCGAGCGGGATCGTGGTGCGGGCGCTCGGGGCGCTGCTCGAAGACAAGCGCGAGGAGCCGCCGGTGGTGGTGGTGGAGCGCACCGGTCGCTTCGTGGTGCCGCTGCTCGGCGCCCATCGCGGCGGCCTTGCGCTTGCGCGGCGGGCGGCGCAGGCGCTGGGCGCGGAGGTGGTGGCCAGCACCGCCAGCGAGGCCCGCTTCGGTGTGGCGCTGGACGCACCGCCGGAGGGCTGGCGGATCGGCGCTGGGACACGGGTTGAGGCCTTTGTGGCGCGGCTTCTTCGGGGCGATCGGCTGCGGCTCGTGGACGAGACCGGATGCGGGGAATGGCTTCGCGATTCCCAGCTGCCGTGGGACGAGGGGGGCGAGCTCGAGCTGCGCATATCGGTGCGCGCCCAGGAGCCGCGGCGGGATGTGCTGGTCTACCATCCGCCCCTGCTCGCCCTTGGCGTGGGTTGCGTGCGCGGGGCCTGCCCGCGGGCGCTCCGCACATGGGTCGAGGAGGCTCTGGAGGAGGCCGGATTCGCCCGTGAAGCGGTCGCACTGGTGGCCACCATCGATCTCAAGGAGGCGGAGCCCGCCATCCACGAGCTCGCGGCCGCGCTCGGGGTTCCGGTGCGGTTGTTCGCCCCTGAGGAGCTCAGAGCGTTCGAGCCGCGGCTCAGCCGTCCCTCCCAAGCGGTGCGGCGCGCGGTGGGGGTGGCGGGGGTGGCCGAGGCGGCGGCGCTGGCCGCGGCGGGGCCGGAGGCGGAACTGGTCCTGCCCAAGCGCATCGGCCCTGGGGTGACCCTTGCGGTGGCACGGGCGCGCCGTCCCATCGAGGCGTCCCGGGTGGGACGCGCCCGCGGCGAGCTTCGGCTGGTGGGAATCGGGCCGGGCGATCCGGCCGCCCTTACCCAGGCCGCGCTTCGCGCCCTTTCCGATGCCGAGGTGATCGTCGGCTACCGCGGCTATCTGGATCGTCTCGGCCGCCTCGCCCAAGGGCGGGCGCTGCGCCGGTTCGCGATCGGGGAGGAGATGGAACGCTGCCGGGCGGCGCTCGAGGAGGCGGCGGCAGGCCGCAGGGTGGCGCTGGTCTCCTCGGGCGATCCGGGCATCTACGCCATGGCCTCGCCCCTTTTCGAACTGCTCGACCAAGAGGGGGAGGCTCGGCCCGCCTGGCGCCAGCTGCAGATCGAGGTGGTCCCCGGCATCTCCGCCTTCCAGGAGGCGGCGGCCCGCACCGGTGCCCTGCTCGGCCACGACTTCTGCCTGATCTCGCTCTCCGACCTGCTCACCCCCAAAGAGCGCATCCTCGCGCGGGTGCGGGCCGCCGCCGCCACCGACCTGCTGCTCGCCCTCTACAATCCGGCCTCGCGACGGCGGCGCCGGCTGCTCGCCGAGGTGCACCGCGAGCTGCTCGCCCAGCGCCCCGGCGACACCCCCGCGGTGTTCGCCCGCAAACTCGGCCAGCCGGGGGAGGAATGCGCGGTCACCACCCTCGCCGCCCTGCCGCTTGCGCGGGTGGACATGCACAGTCTGCTCTTGATCGGCAACCGGCACAGCCGGATGGTGCGGATGGCCGACGGTTCGCTGCGGCTCTACACGCCAAGAGGATATGGGGCGTCATGACGGTGCACTTCATCGGCGCCGGGCCCGGGGCGCCGGACCTGTTGACCCTGCGCGCACTCACCCTGCTCCAGCGCGCCCGCCTCGTGCTCTACGCCGGCTCCTTGATCCCCGAGGAGGTGCTCGCCCACGCCTCGCCCGAAGCGCGGCTCGTGGACACCGCGCCCCTCACCCTCGACGCCATCATCGAGGAAATGCGCGCCGCCCATGCCCAGGGCCTGGAGATCGCGCGGCTGCACTCGGGCGACCCCTCCCTCTACGGGGCCATCGCCGAGCAGATCCGCCGCCTGGACGCCCTCGGCATCCCCTGGGACATCACCCCGGGGGTGCCCTCCTTCGCCGCCGCCGCGGCGGCCCTGGGGATCGAGCTGACCCTGCCCGAGCGGGTGCAGTCGGTGGTGCTCACGCGCACCGCGGTGCGCTCCTCGCCCATGCCGTCGGGCGAACGGCTCGCCGCCTTCGCCCGAACCGGGGCCACCCTGGTGCTCCACCTCTCGGTGAACAACCTCGCCCGGGTGGTCCGGGAACTCCTGCCGGTGCTCGGAGCCGACATGCCGGCTGCGGTCGTGTACCGGGCGAGCTGGCCGGACGAGCGGGTGATCCGCGGGCGGCTCGGCGACATCCGGGAGAAGGTCAAGCGGGCCGGGATCACCCGCACCGCCCTGATCCTGATCGGGCGGGTTTTGGAGGAGCGCACCTTCCCGGAAAGCCGGCTTTATGCCGCCGACCATCATCACCGGCTGCGCCCGGCCCGAAGCGCGCGCAGCCACTCATAGGCCTCCGCCACGGTGGCGACCGACGGCTCCACCTTGGGAAGCGCCGGCTCGATCACGTGCATGGCAAGGCCGAGCACCCGCGCCGCCCGGATCTTGGCGCTGCCGCCGAGGCCGCCGCTGTTGCGGAACAGGAGCGCCTCGACGGCCCGCGCGCGCAGGAGCGCGAGGTCTTCCTCGAACCGGTAGGGCGGGCGCATCGCAATGGCTTCGACGTTGGCCGGGACGCGTTCGAGCGGCTCCACCGTGCGCACCAGGAACCGCAACTGGGGATAGGATCCGAGGGCGTGGATCTGGTTGCGCGCGAGCACGGCGAACACCCGCCGCGCGGAGCGCACCACGCCCTCGAGGGCGGTCTCGAGGTCGGGATAGACGTGCCATCGATCTCCGGCCTCGGGCCGCCAGGGCGGCCGTTCGAGCCGCAGATAGGGCACGCCGCGGGCACGACAGGCTTCATGGGCGGCGGCTCGCATGCGCAGCGCGAAGGGATGGGTGGCGTCCACCACGCAGGCGATCGCCTCATCGTGGAGAAAACGGGAAAGGCCCTCGGTGCCGCCGAAGCCGCCGACGCGGAGCTCCGGCCCCGCATATTGCGGCGTCCGGGTTCGCCCGGCCAAGGACAGGATCGGGTGAAAGGCGGGATCCGCCGCAAGCCACAGGCTCAGCCGGCGCGCTTCCAGGGTTCCTCCGAGCACCAGCACCCGCACGGCCCGCCTTTATCCGTCTGCAGCGCGTCCGACGATGCGCCCTTCGCGATCCACCACCACCACCTCCAGCGCCACCGCGCGGCCGACCACCTCCCGCGCCACCCGCAAGGCCTCCAGCGCCACCCGGTCGGCGAGGGCGAGGTTGTGCCTGCGGGCGATCTCCAGCGCCGCCTGGGCGCTCGGCGCGCGCAGAAGCGCATCCTGGACGACCGCATCGGCGCCGAGCTCCCGGGCCCACGAGGCGAGCTTGGACGGGTCGAGCCGGGAGCGGCCGCTGTGCAGGTCGAGGGCACCTTGGGCGAGCTTGCTCAGCTTGCCGAAGCCGCCGGCCAGGGTGAGCCGCGGCACCGGGTGACGGCGCAGATATTTGAGCAGGCCGCCCGCGAAATCCCCCATCTCGATCAGCGCCTGCTCCGGCAGCCCGTACAGCCGCCGCACCGCGGCCTCCGAGCCGCGGCCGGTGGCCGCCGCCACATGCCGCAGGCCGAGCGCCCGGGCGACGTCGACGCCGCGCTGGATGGAATGGATCCAGGCGCTGCAGGAGTAGGGCACCACGATGCCGGTGGTGCCCAGGATGGAGAGTCCGCCGACGATGCCGAGGCGGGGATTCCAGGTGCGCCGGGCGAGCTCCTCGCCGCCGGGGATCGACACCACGAGCTCGAGGTCCGGGGAACGGCCGAGGGGCGCCAGCACCTCCTCCACCGCCTGCCGCATCATGCGCCGCGGCACCGGATTGATGGCCGGCTCGCCGGGAGCAAGCGGCAGCCCCGGAAGCCGCACCGTGCCCACCCCCTCCCCGGCGCGAAAGCGAAGACCGCTGCCCGGCGGCAGCCACGCGGCGGCCACCCGCACGAGACATCCGTGGGTGACGTCGGGATCGTCCCCCGCGTCCTTGATCACGGCCGCGCTGGCCCGGCCCTCGTCCAGCCGCCGGTCGGAAAGGGGAAGCGACAAGCACCGCCCGCGCGGCAGGCGCACCGTGACCGGATCGGGAAACCCGAGGCCGCACAGCGCCGCCACCGCCGCCTTGGCGGCCGCTGCCGCGCAGGTGCCGGTGGTATAGCCGTAGCGGAGGCCCTCCGGGGTGCGCCCGCACTTGCATTCCTGCTGCGCTTGCGTCATGGCGGGGTTCTGGCGAAGCAGCTGACGGGGCCCGATGGGGGATGAGCACGCCCACCCTTCTCGTCGCCGCACCCGCCTCCGGCTCCGGCAAGACCGTCCTCACCCTGGGCATCCTGCGCGCGCTCAGGCGGCGCGGTCTCAAGGTCGGCTCCTTCAAGGTGGGCCCGGACTACATCGACCCGGTCTTCCACGAGCGGGCGAGCGGACGCCCTTGCTACAATCTCGACAGCTGGGCGATGCGGTTCGAGACCCTGGCCGGCCTCCTCCATCGGGCCGGCGAGGGGGCGGACGTGGTGGTCGGGGAGGGGGTGATGGGGCTGTTCGACGGCGCCCCGGACGGCCGCGGCTCGACCGCCGATCTGGCCGCCCTGTTCAACATCCCGGTGGTGCTCGCCATCGAGGCCCATCGTCTCGGCCAGTCCGGGGCAGCGATTGCGGAAGGGTTCCTGCGCTTTCGGGATGACGTGGAGATCGTCGCCCTGGTCTTCAACCGGGTGGCCAGCGAGGCCCATGCGGCACTGCTGATCGAGGCCTGCGACGACCGCTTCAGCACCCCCATCCTGGGCTGCCTGCCCCGCGATGACCGGCTGGTTTTGCCCGAACGCCACCTGGGGCTGGTGCAGGCGCGCGAGCACCCGGAGCTCGACCGGATGATGGAGGCGGCCGCGGATCTGGTGGAACGCCACCTCGACCTGCAGCGGCTGTTGCGGCTCGCCCGGGTGCCGAGCGTGACCCCGCTCTCGGACGTGGTCCATCCGCTGCCGCCCCTGGGTCCTCGCATCGCGGTGGCGTGCGACGAGGCCTTCGCCTTCGCCTATCCGAGTGTGCTGGAGGGCTGGCGAGCGCGCGGGGCGGAGCTGCGGTTCTTCTCTCCGCTCAACGACGAGCCGCCGCCCGAGGCGGAGGCGGTGTTCCTGCCCGGCGGCTATCCGGAGCTCCACGCCGCGCGGCTGGCCTCCTGCCAGAGGTTTTTGGCGGGGCTCCAGGAGGCCGCCGCCCGCGGTTTCGTCTACGGCGAGTGCGGGGGCTACATGGTGCTCGGGCAAGCCCTGATCGACCGGGACGGCCGCGCTCACCGGATGGCGGGGCTGCTGCCGGTCACCACCAGCTTCGCGGCACCCAGGCTGCACCTCGGCTACCGCCAACTGGAGCTGGCCGAAGCCTGTCCGCTCGGCGGCGCGGGCGAGGTCTATTTCGGCCACGAGTTCCACTTCGCAAGGGAGGTGGAACGGTCGGGACCGCCCCTGTTCGCCCGGGTGCGCGACGCCCGCGGGCGGTCGCTGGGGCCGGCGGGCGCCCGGGCCCCGGGTGCGGCCGGATCCTTCATCCACCTGGTCGATCGCGCGCCCCGCTTCTGACCCAAGCCGGACATCGGGTGTCGCAAGCCGGAATTGCGCGTCAAGGGCACCGGCGCTTGGTGGGCGCGGATGCAAGCCGATGGCACCGGATGGCCGAGCTCGAAGCCGATTTCATCGTGGTGGGGGCGGGCAGCGCCGGCTGCGTGCTGGCCGCCCGTCTGAGCGAGGACGGCCGGCAGCGGGTGCTGTTGCTGGAGGCGGGGGGCAGCGACGCCGGCCCCCTGATCCAGATGCCCGCCGCCCTCTCCTATCCCATGAGCCTGCCCTGTTACGACTGGGGCTATCGCACGGTGCCGGAGCCGCATCTGGGCGGACGGGTGCTGTCCTGTCCGCGGGGGCGGGTGCTCGGCGGCTCGTCCTCGATCAACGGCATGGTCTATGTCCGGGGCCATCCGCGCGACTACGACTGCTGGGAGGCGATGGGCGCCCGCGGCTGGGGGTTTCGCCACGTCCTGCCCTACTTCCTCCGCCTCGAATCCGCCCACGGCGGCGAGCCCGGCTGGCGCGGCCGGGAGGGGCCGTTGCACGTGATCCGGGGAGCGATGGCCAATCCGCTCTATCACGCCTTCCTGCGCGCGGGCGAGGAGGCCGGCTACGGGCGCACCGAGGACTACAACGGATCCCGCCAGGAAGGCTTCGGTCCGATGGAGATGACGGTCTGGCAGGGGCGCCGCTGGTCCGCCGCCAACGCCTACCTCCATCCCGCGCGCGGGCGCGCCAATCTCGAGGTGTGGACGCGCAGCCGGGTCGAGCGGGTGCTCCTCGAGGGACGCCGGGCTGTCGGGGTCGAGCTGCGCCGCCGGGGACGCCGGCTGCGGGTGCGGGCGCGGCGGGAGGTGGTGCTGGCGGCGGGCGCCATCAATTCGCCGCTGCTCCTGCAACGCTCCGGTATCGGCGATCCCGAGCGGCTGCGGGCTGCGGGCGTGGAGCCGCGCCATGCCCTGCCCGGGGTGGGCGAGAACCTCCAGGACCACCTCGAAGTGTGGATCCAGATGGCCTGTCGCCGGCCGGTCACCCTCCACCGCCACCTCGGCCCGCTGGCCAAGGCGCGCGTGGGCGCAACCTGGCTGCTCGCCAAAAGCGGCATCGGCGCGAGCAACCATTTCGAGGCCTGCGCCTTCATCCGCTCCCGCGCCGGCGTCGAGTACCCCGATATCGAGATCCACTTCCTGCCGGCGGCGATGCGCTACGACGGCACCCCCGCCACCCGCGGCCACGGCTTCCAGCTGCACATCGGTCCCATGCGCTCGCCCTCGCGAGGCTGGATCCGGATCACCGGCCCCGATCCCGAGGCGCCGCCCGAGATCCGCTTCAACTACCTCTCCCATCCCAAGGACATGGAGGACTTCCGCCTCTGCATCCGCCTCGGCCGCGAGATTTTCGCCCAGCCGGCCTTCGCACCCTATCGGGGGCGCGAGCTCGCACCCGGCGAACACATCCGGGACGATGAAGCGCTCGACGAATGGATCCGCGCCCATGTGGAAAGCGCCTACCATCCCTGCGGCACCTGCCGCATGGGCGATCCCCGCGATCCAATGACGGTGGTGGATCCCGAATGCCGGGTGGTGGGCCTCGAGGGCCTGCGGGTCGCCGACAGCTCCATCATCCCGCGCATCACCAACGGCAATCTCAACGCGCCCTCGATCATGATCGGCGAAAAGGCGAGCGATCATATCCTGGGACGCACACCGCTGCCGCCGATCGACCGCGAGCCCTGGATCCATCCCCACTGGCGCACCCGGCAGCGCTGACCGCAGGCGCGCAGCCGGCGCGACCGGTTTGGGGCGGCAGGCTTGCGATCCGGAAATCGCGGAGCATCGGGACCCATCCTCGGGGACGGGCCCTCGTGCCCCTCGGGTGGTGGGCTGGGTGACTTATCCCATGTTTCTGACGTTGCACCGCGAGTCGGGGGACGGGCGCACGGTCCGCCCTCGCCCGCGCGCGAGCGCGAAGGTCTCTGCCCTCAGCCGCGGAAGTTCTGGATCTTGGTGACCCTGAGTCCCTCGAGCCCGTGTTTGTCCATCGCCCGCTCCCAGGAGCGGAACTCCTCCGGCGTGAGATTGTAGCGCGCGCAAGCCTCCTCGAAGGTCAACAGCCCACCGCGGACCGCGGCCACCACCTCGGCCTTGCGCCGCGCCACCCAGCGCACCGTGTCGGGAGGCGGCAGGTCCTCCAGGGTCAGCGGGCGTCCATTCGGCCCCACCACGACGGCGGGGCGCTGCGACGTCATCTCCGACATGAGGCTCCTCCAGGTCCCATGCGTCTGTGGTGGATCGGCTCGCATGCCGGACACCTATCACGGTCGCTTTAACGGATGCCTAAAAGACGAGGTAAAAGGATGTTATCCATAAACCCCCTCACCGTTTGATGCGCATCAGCTCGTCGAGCATCTGGTCGACCGCAGACACGACGCGAGCACTCGCCGTATAGGCCCGCTGTGTGACGATCATCTTGGTGAATTCGTCGGCGATATCGACGTTGGCCATCTCCAGGGCGGCGGGGACGATGCGGCCGGCGCCGCTCTCGCCGGCGAAGCGCAGATTGTACTCGCCCGAGGCGTCGGTCTGGGCGAAGACGCTGCCGCTGCGCGGATCGAGGCCGGTGGGATTGGGGAAGGTGGCGATCGGCAGGCGGTAGATGCGCCTTTGGGCGCCGTTCGTGAAGGTGGCGATGATGTAGCCGTCCTCGTCGATGGTCACCCCCTTGAGGCGTCCCACCTCGGCGCCGTTCTGTTCGATGTAGGAGACGTCGGAATCGGCGGCGAACTGGATCAGACCGTCGGTCTCACCGATGGTGCCGTAGTTCATGCGGATGACGCTGGGATCCGCACCGCCCGCCCAGTTGATGGTGATGTTGGTGAGGCCCGCGTCCACCGAGGCGAGCGAACCGTCGCCGTTGAAGGTCACGGTGCCCGAGGCGAGCAGCCCGTCGGCGGGGGCGCCCTGGAGCTCGCCGGGATCGACGAACAGCTCCGCCGCCCAGTTGTTGTCGGCGGTCTTGAGGAAGGCGATGGTGAGGGTGTGGGGGTTGCCGAAGCTGTCGTAGATGCGCAGGTCGCGTTTGAAATGCGGCTGCACACCATTCGCACCGTCGGTGTTCACATAGCGCTCGAGATCGCCGGGGTTGTAGACGCCGGTGTAGGTGGCCTGGGTGGAATCGAGATTGGCGCCCAGGGTGACCTGGGTGGTGGCGAGGGCGACACCGTTCACCACCCGCACATTCACGGTCTCGAGCCGGTTGATGTCGGCGATCTGTTCGTTGGCGTCGAGCGCCCAGCCCTGCAGGTAGAAGCCCGAGGGGGTGACCAGATTGCCGAGATAGTCCGGGGTGAAGTTGCCCGCCCGGGTGTAGAGCTGTTCGCCCGAGGAGTCGGCCTCCGAGTTGACCACGAAGAACCCGCCCCCCGAGATGGCGGCGTCGGTCGGGGAATCGGTGCTCTGCACCAGCCCCTGCTTGGTGATGGCGTAGCTCGTGAAGGCGCGCACGCCGCCCGGCGAATAGGTCACCCGGCGGGCGATGCGGGTGACCAGCGAGGCGAAGTCGGGAAGCGCCCCCTTGTAGCCGGTGGTGTTCACATTGGCGATGTTGTCCGAGATCATCCCCATCGCCCGGCTCTGGGCGGTCAGGCCGGAGGCTCCCGAGAACAGCGATCCGAACAGGCTCATCCGATGGTCTCCCCTGGTTCGATGACCGGTGGCGTGGGTTCAGCTCGATGACGCGGGCGCCGGGCTCACGGCCAGCACCGAGCTGACCGGGTGCAGCACCCCGTTCACGGACAACAGCAGCGTCTGTTCGTCGAAGCGCACCGCGTCCACGACGCCGAAGGTGCGCAGCTGGGCCTCGATGGGGGCGCCCTCGGCGTCCAGGGCCGTCACCTCGACCCGGTAGGATCCCAGCTCAAGCCG
>JALSGW010000141.1 GCA_026982585.1 Alphaproteobacteria bacterium
ACACGATGCCCCGGTTGCGCACCAGATCCACCACGCCGCGAAACTCCGCCTCCGCCCCGATCGGCAGCGTCACCGGCACCGCCCGGGCACCGAGCCGGTCCTGGATCATCTGCACGCAACGCCCAAAGTCGGCGCCGATGCGGTCCATCTTGTTGACGAAACAGATGCGCGGCACCCGGTACTTGTCCGCCTGCCGCCACACCGTCTCGGACTGGGGCTCGACCCCGGCCACGGCATCGAAGACCGCGATCGCCCCGTCCAGCACGCGCAGGCTGCGCTCCACCTCGATGGTGAAGTCCACGTGGCCGGGGGTGTCGATGATGTTGATGCGATGGTCCCGCCAGAAGGTGGTGGTGGCGGCGGAGGTGATGGTGATGCCGCGCTCCTGCTCCTGTTCCATCCAGTCCATGGTGGCGGTGCCCTCATGGACCTCGCCGATCTTGTAGGTCTTGCCGGTGTAATAGAGGATGCGCTCGGTGGTGGTGGTCTTGCCGGCATCGATGTGGGCCATGATGCCGATGTTGCGGTAGCGCTCGATGGGCACGTTGCGCGGCATGATGGGATTCCGAATGTTCGCGTCCGATCACCAGCGATAATGGGCGAAGGCCCGGTTGGCCTCCGCCATGCGCAGGGTATCCTCCCGCTTTTTGACGGCCGCCCCGCGGTTGTTGGCGGCATCCAGAAGCTCGTTGGCGAGCCGCTCCTGCATGGTCTTTTCCGAGCGCGCCCGCGCGGCGTGGATCAGCCAGCGGATCGCCAGCGTCTGGCGGCGCTCCGGCCGCACCTCCATGGGCACCTGGTAGGTGGCGCCGCCCACCCGCCGCGAGCGCACCTCAAGCGTCGGTTTGACGTTCTCCACCGCCTCGAGAAAGATCGGCAGCGGATCCTTGCCGGTGCGCCTTTGGATGCGCTCGAGCGCGCCGTAGACGATCTTCTCCGCCACCGACTTCTTGCCGTCCCGCATCACGCAGTTGATGAATTTGGCCACCACCCGGTCCCCGTATTTGGGATCGGGAAGGATCTCGCGCCGTTCCGCCGCCCGCCGTCGCATGGCCCGGCTCCCGCTCCGCTACTTCGGCCGCTTGGTGCCGTACTTGGAGCGGCTGTTGCGCCGCTCGCTCACCCCCTGCGCGTCCAGGGTGCCGCGCAGGATGTGGTAGCGCACCCCCGGCAGGTCCTTCACCCGCCCGCCGCGGATCAACACCACCGAATGCTCCTGGAGGTTGTGGCCCTCGCCGGGGATGTAGGCGGTCACCTCATAGCCGTTGGTGAGCCGCACCCGGGCCACCTTGCGCAGCGCCGAATTCGGCTTCTTCGGGGTGGTGGTGTAGACCCGCGTGCACACCCCGCGCCGCTGCGGACAGGAGGTCAAGGCCGGCGACTTGCTCTTCTCCGCCGGCTTCTTGCGGCCCCGCCGGACCAGCTGGTTGATCGTCGGCATCCCACCTCTTCCCGTCGCACCGTTCGCGCACCGCGGGCGTCCGAGACAAACGCGCCCCGGCCAGCCCACCGATCTCCCGGTGGCGGCCAGCGCTTCGTATGGCTCCTTCGCTGCAGACCCGGCGCTGCGTCTGATCCGCAAGGGTCACCGCCAGCGCCGCCCACGAAAGCGCGGCGCTTGTAACGTCCGTCCCGCTTCGCGTCAAGCCGGTGCCCCGGGGAACGACGCCCGCGCCGCCGCGCACGAGCAGCCCCGTCCGCCGCACGGTACCCGCCAAAATAAGAAGCCGGAGGGCCGTGGCAAGGGCGGGGCTGTGGCGCGCGTTGCCGGTGGGACGGCGATCGGTTAGGAAGGATCGCGGCGTGGTCTGCGGATTGCGGGGAGCATGGCGGTGCAGGACGAGGAGGAGCGGCAGCGCGCGGCCGGGGGCGAGCGGGTGCTGGGCATGCCGCTTGCGGGATTGTCGGTGGAGGAGCTCGAGGCCTATCTGCAGGCGCTGGCGCGGGAGTCCGAGCGGGTGCGCGAGGAACTCGCCCGCAAGCGCGCCCATCTCGAGGCGGCCCGGGCGCTGTTCGGCGGGGAGCCGGGCGGGAAGCGGTGAGGGCGCGTTTCTGCTCCGCGTGTGGCGGACGGCTCGGGCGCGGCCGGCCCCCGGGCGATGAGCGCGAGCGGTTGATCTGCCAGCGCTGCGGCACCGTGCACTATGAAAACCCGAAGATCGTGGTGGGCAGTCTGTGCCGCTACCGCGGGCGGCTTTTGCTGTGTCGGCGCGCGATCGAGCCGCAGGCGGGATTGTGGACGCTGCCGGCCGGGTTCCTCGAGCTCGGCGAGAGCGCCGAGGAGGGGGCGGTGCGGGAGGCGTTCGAGGAGGCGCGGGCGCGCATCGCCATCGAGCGGCTGTTCGCCGTCTACAGCATCCCCCACATCGGACAGGTGCAGCTGTTCTATACCGCCCGGCTGCTCAGCCCGGAGGTGGCGCCGGGGCCCGAGAGCGCCGAAGTGGGGTTGTTCGAGCCGCGGGCCATCCCCTGGGACCGTCTCGCCTTTCCGAGCGTGCGCCGGGCGCTCGCCCGCGCTGTGGAGGGGTGGGAGGGGACGGATCCCATCCGCGAGACCCTGGGTCCGCACGCCCTCCGCCGGAAGGCCTAGCCGCCGCCCCTCCGTCGATCGGCCGCCCCTCCGTTGATCGAAAGTGCCTTCTCGGCCAAACTTCGGCGGGGCGCCTGGCCGAGGCAGCCCGCAAAGGAGGAGGTGAGGCCATGACCGAAAGCCGCCATCAGGCAACCAGGGAGGGACGGTTGGCGCTCAAGCGGCGCAGTTTTCTCGGTGGAACCGCAGCGGTCGGGCTGGCCGCGGTGGCCGGACCCGCGCTCTGGCGCCCGGGCTGGGCGGCGGCACCCAAACGCGGCGGGCATCTGAAGCTCGGACTGGACGGTGCTGCGGCCACCGACAGCCTCGATCCCGCCACCTACACCGCCACCTACATCCAGACC
The DNA here is from genome assembly GCA_026982585.1 of Alphaproteobacteria bacterium. GTDB lineage: Bacteria > Pseudomonadota > Alphaproteobacteria > Geminicoccales > Geminicoccaceae > HRBIN39. The sequence goes on from JALSGW010000141.1 coordinate 2,935, forward strand.
GTGGGCTATCAGTGGGGCAACTGTCTGGTCGAGCTGGACGAGAACGTCGAGGCGATCCCCGAGCTCGCGGAGAGCTGGGAGGCTTCCAAGGACGCCACCCGCTGGGTGTTCAAGCTGCGGCGCGGGGTGGTCTTCCACAACGGCAAGGAGATGACCGCCCCGGACGTGGTCTATTCCATCAACCACCACCGCGGCGAGGATTCCAAGTCGGGCGCCAAGGGCTATCTCACCGTCATCCAGGACATCAAGGCCACCGACACCTATGAGGTGACCTTCGAGCTCAACGGGCCGTACGCGGATCTGCCCTATGTGATCTCCGACTACCATCTGCTGATCGTGCCCGAGGGGTCGGACTTCAACCGCCCGATCGGCACCGGCCCCTATGTGATCGAGAGCTTCGAGCCCGGCGTGCGCACGCTTGCGGTGCGCAATCCCAACTACTGGAAGGAGGGCCGGGGTTGGGTGGATTCCATCGAGACCCTGGCCATCAACGACCTCACCGCGCGCACGAGCGCGCTGCAGACCGGCCAGGTGCACTTCATCAACCGCCTGGATCCGAAGACCGTGGACCTGCTCGCCCGCGCACCCGGGGTGCGGGTGATCGACGTGCCGAGCGCGGGCCACTATCTGTTCGCGATGCGCACCGACACCGCGCCCTACGACAACAACCACGTGCGCCTCGCGCTCAAATGGGGGATCGATCGCCAGGAGCTCGTCGACAAGATCCTGCGCGGCTACGGTCGGGTCGGCAACGACCATCCGATCCCGAGCTTCGATCCCATGTTCGCCGCCGATCTGCCCCAGCGC
>JALSGW010000142.1 GCA_026982585.1 Alphaproteobacteria bacterium
TCTCTTGGACGTGGCGGGGCCGGTGCAGACGACGCTTCGGAACTTCTGGGGCGCGGAGGGGCCGGTGCGGGACCTGTTCCAGATCCGCTCCCTTCCCGGTGCCGTGTTCGTGCTCTCGCTCGCGCTCTACCCCTATGTCTACGCGCTCGCACGAGCCGCCTTCGTGGAGCAGAGCCAGTGCGCGCTCGAGGTCAGCCGCACCTTGGGCTGCACCGGCTGGGGAGCGTTCCAGCGGGTGGGGCTGCCGCTTGCCCGGCCGGCCATCGTGGCCGGCCTGTCGTTCGTGGTGATGGAGACCCTGGCCGACTTCGGCGCCGTCTCCTTCTTCGGTGTGCCCACCCTGACGACCGGCATCTACCGGGCGTGGTACGGTCTCGCGAGCCCGGCCGCGGCAGCACAGCTGTCGGCGCTGTTGTTGGGCTTCGTGCTGCTGGTGGTGGTGCTGGAGCGGCGCCTCAGGCAGGGTGCGCGCTTCAGCGTCGAGACCACCCACCTCTACCACAAGCATCTGCCCCGGCTGCGGGGCCTTCCCGCCCTCGCCGCCAGCCTCGCCCTGGGACTGGTGGTCACGCTCGGCTTCGCGCTGCCGGCCGTGGTGCTGCTCGGCATGATCCCCGACGGTCTCGAAACGGTGTCCCTGGACCGTCTCGCGACCCTCGCGGGCCATACCTTGCAGCTTGGCGCCGGCACCGCGGTGCTGCTCGTGGCGGTGGCGCTGCTGGTGGCCTTCGCGGCCCACGGTCCGGCAAGCCGCGGTGCCCGGGCATTGGCCCGCGCCGCCACCCTCGGCTATGCCGTGCCGGGGGCGGTGATCGGGGTGGCGATCCTGCTCGCGGTGGGCACCTTCGACCAACTGCTGGGACGGCTGTTGGGGCTGCAGGGACTCATCGTCGGCGGCACCCTGATCGCGGTGGTCTACGGATATCTGGTGCGCTTTTTCGCGGTCGCCTACCATCCGCTCGAAGCCGGCCTCGCCCGGGTCAACCTGCGGCTCGAGGACGCCGCCCGCACCCTCGGCCACGGACGGCTCGCCACCTTTCTCCGGATCGATCTTCCGCTGCTGCGCCCGGCCCTTCTGAGCGCCCTGCTGCTCGTGCTCGTGGACGTGATGAAGGAATTGCCGGCAACTCTCATCCTGAGACCCTTCAATTTCGACACCCTGGCGATCGAGGCCTACCGCCTCGCCACCACCGAACGGCTCGACGGCGCCGCCTTGCCTTCGCTCTTGATCGTGCTCGCAGGCCTGGTGCCGGTGGTGCTGATCTGCCGCATGACCGAGGGGCGTATCGTCCGCAGCGCCCGACGCGAGCCCCGACCCGCCTAGCGGTTGGAGCGCCCATCGGGACGGCGATTCCTTCGCGCAGCGTCATCCATCCGCGCGACGCAGCCCTTGGCCGCGCGGGACGGTCCGGGCTAGGCTCGCCGCTGGCCTACACCCGTTTCCGGCAGGAGGACCATGGGCGGCATCCTGGTCACCACCCTGGGCATCAGCTGGCAGGTGGTGCCGGAGTTGTTCGGCTTCACCAATCCCGACCAGCTTCCTCTCTACCGTTACGCCGACCCCGATCCCGGATGTTCCCCGGCGGGTTCGCTCGAGGCGATCTGGATCGTCACCACCTCCGGCGGCGAGGCCCAGCGTGCATTGCTCGAGACCTGGGCCGAGCGCATCGAGCCGCCGCCCGAGCTCCGCTTCTGGTGGGTCGACGGGCTCGAAGACGTGGACAGCTTGGAAGGCGACCGACGCTTTCGCGAACTCGTGCTGCGGGTGGCGCTGCTCGCGCGCAAACGGGCCCGCCCCGGATCCCTGCAGCTTTCGCTCGCAGGCGGACGCAAGACCATGAGCGCCGCCATGCACGATGCCGCCTACACCATCGGCTGCGATACGCTGCTCCATGTCATCGACCGGTTCCGCACCCAGGAGCAACGAAACCGGTTCCAGCGGTTGGGCCCGGAGGAGCTGGCCCGAGCGCTGCCCCCTGAGCTCGCCGCCCTGGTGTTGCCGGTGGTGCTGCAGCGGGACGTCGCCCCCGGCGAGGTGCTCGCCACCCTCGCCGATGACGCGGACACCGCGCCGTGGCTCGCCGAACTGCCGCCGGACGGCGGTCCGGTGCCGCTTGCGGACACGCCGCTGATCGCGCGCGTGGCGGAAATGCGCAGGCAGGCGGACGCGCTTGCCACCAACCTGCGCGTCCAGCTGCTCGAGGGGGCGAGCGAGGAGGTGTTCCCGCTCCTCTACACCCTGCCGCCGCGCCTCTTGCGCACCTTGCGCGCAACCATCCTCGGCGTGCGGCCCGAGATGCGCTCCGCCGAGCTGGCATGGCTTCGCGCCCTGCCCAAGGCCGAACTCCACTGCCATCTGGGCGGGCTGTTCACGCTCGCGGAGACGGTGGAGATCGCCGCGGCGGAAACCTCCCGCGTCGAGGCCTGGTCACGGCGGGTTCCGGAACTCGCCGCGTTTCGCGAACGGCTCGGCCGGCTCGTCCGCGAGCGGGATCTCCAGAAGCTCCGCTGCTGGTTCGGCGACGATCTGCGGGCGCTGCGCCGCATGATCCCGGGCGTCCCCCAGCCCCTCACGGTGGCCGCCTTCCTGCTCGCCTTCCGGGACCACATCCCCCTGCTCTGCCGACTGGTCTACGGCGAGCTCGAGGACCCGGAGCGCATGCGGGGCATCGGCTTCGCGCGCTTCGAGCGGCTCGGCGACCTGCAGGGATCCGGCCTGCTCCAGTCCCGAGCGACGCTTCGCCGGGCACTCCATCTCCTCAAAGACAAGATGAAAAGGGACAACGTCTCCTACCTCGAGCTCCGCTGCTCGCCCGTCAACTACACCCGCGGTGATTTATCCTCCCCGCGCAAGGTGTTGGACGCGATTCTCGACATTCTGGACGAGATCGCGTGCGAGGAGCTCGACATCCGGCTCATCCTGTGCGTGAGCCGCCACCGCGATCTCCGCATGGCGCGACGGACCGTGCGGCTGGTTGCGCGGATGCTCGAGGATTCCCGCTTCGCCCGCAGGTTCGTGGGCTGCGATCTGGCCGGAAGCGAAGAGGTGGCCGAAGCCCGGGCCTTCCGCAGGCTGTTCCGTCCCCTGCACGAGCGGGTGGTGCGGCTCACCATCCACGCCGGCGAGGAACAGCCGGCCGAAAGCATCTGGCAGGCGCTCTACGAGCTCAACGCCGACCGTATCGGGCACGGGCTGAGCCTCGCCCAGCACCCCGAACTCCTCAAGCGTTTCGTCGAGCGCCGCATCGCGGTGGAGATGTGCCCGTCCAGCAACCGCGCCATCGTCGGTTTCGACGCGCCCGCAGCGGGCGGCCGCATCTACCCGCTCAAGTGCTACCTCAAAGAGGGGCTCAAGGTGACGGTGAACAGCGACGATCCCGGCATCTGCCGCACCAGCTTGACGGAGGAATATCTGCGGGCGGCGGAGCTCAGCCCGGGCGGCCTCAGCTTTTGGGAGGTGCTCAAGCTGGTCTACCACGGCTTCACCGCCGCCTTCTGCCCCCATGACGAGCGGCGAGACCACATCCGCCGGGCCCAGGAGCGCCTCAAGGGGATCCTGCTCGAAGCCGGTGAAGGCGCCGGCGGCTGGAGTCCCCTTGTCCGGGCGCGGAACTAGCAACGTTCGGATCCCGCCAGGGCCCGCTGACGCAGGAGATGATCGGCGAGCACGCAGGCCACCATGGCCTCGCCCACCGGCACGGCC
>JALSGW010000143.1 GCA_026982585.1 Alphaproteobacteria bacterium
CCGTCCCTCCTGGGGGCGGTAGAGGCCGGCGATGAGGGCGAGCAGGGTGCTCTTGCCGGATCCCGGAGCGCCCACCAGGGCCACCATGGCGCCCGCCGGTATCTCGAGGTCGATCCCGTCGAGCGCCCAGGGGCGGTCGTCGGCGTAGCGAAAGCGCACCCGTTCGAGCTTGATGGCGCCGCGCAGCTCCACCTCGGCGAGGGCGCGCCGCACCGCGGGGGCTGCGACCGGCTCGCGCAGCAGCTGATCGACCCGGCGCCAGGCCTCTCTGGCCTGCTGCAGCTGCGCCCAGTTCAGGAACAGCAGGCGCAGCGGGGCGAGGGTGCGGGCGGCGAGGATGGAGGCGGCGATCAGGGCGCCGATGGTGAGCTCCCCCGCCACCACCATGCGCGCGCCGGCATAGACCACGGCGAGGGCGGTGAGGTGCTGGACGGCCTGGGCCAGGCTTGCGGCGAGCTGGCCGCGCGCTCCGGTCTCGAGCCCGGCCCAGGCGGTCCCGTACAGCTCGGCCCGATAGCGCTGCGCCATCTCCGGCTCGAGACCCAGGGCCTTGACGGTGGGGGCATGGGCGAGCGCCTCGAGGAGCCGCGCGTTCTTGCGGGTGACGAGCTGGCTGTGGGCGCGGGCCGCCCGCTCGAGGGGGCGGCGGGCGAGCCAGCCGAGCAGGGCGAAACCGAGGCCGCCCGCGAGGGTGATCCAGCCGAGCACGGGGGCGAGCACGAAGATCACGGCCAGGAACAGCCCGACGAACAGGAGATCCACGAGCAGAAGGGGCAGATGGCCGGAGAGCAGCGGGCGCAGCTGGTCGAGCTGGCGCAGCCGCTCGAGCAGCCGGCCCGGCGCCAGGCGCTCGATGGTGGCAAGGGGCAACCCCAGCACCCGGCTCGCCGCCTCCCGCCCCACCTCCACGTCCAGCCGCGCCCCGGCGTGGGCGGCGATGCGGCCCCTGAGCGCGCGCAGCCCGAGCTCCACCGCCACCAGGCTCACCATCCCCACCAGCAGCACGTCGAGGGTGGTGAGCGCACCGTAGCGGATCACCCGGTTGTAGACCGTCATCATGAACAGCGGGGTGGCGAGGGCGAGCAGATTGATGACCACCGAGGCCGCCGCCACCTGGGCGAGGGCGGGCCAGAAGCGCCGGGCGAACAAAAGCCCAGCGAGCCCCCGGGAGACGTCGTGCCGGCTCGGGCGGAGCTGCACGAGCCGGCGGTAGCGGGGGAGCAGGCTTTGGACCGACGCCACCCGGGCGCGACCGGTGTCGGGATCCACCACCACCAGCTCGCGGCCCTTGTGGGCGCGGACCAGGAGCAGATCGTCGGCATCGGCGCCGACCAGCAGGAAGGGAGGCGGGGTGCTGAGCAGACGGTAGGCGGAAGAGCGCCGGATCCGCCCCGCATAGCCAAGCGCGCGGCCGAGGGCGAGCCAGCCCGCCGGAAGGGCGAGATCGACGTCGAGCTCCTTAAGGCGGGCCCGCACCTCCTCGGCGCTGGTGCCCGCACCGAAGCAGCGCTCCAGTTGGCACAGGGCATCGCTCCAGCGGGCGCGCAGCCGCTCCTCCCGCTCGCCCTCGCCCTCGCACCTGGCCGACATATGCGCCTCTGCCGGCAACCCTCGCGACCCCCGCGATCGCCAACAACGCGTTTTGGATCGGCTCTACAACTACCTTCAGTTGAGCGATCAGTCCAGGGCGAAGGCCACGAATTTCAGATAGGCGGTCTCCGCCAGCATCGGGTGGACCGGGTGGTCCGGGCTCTGGCCGCTCACCAGCAGGCGGCGCGCCCCGCGGGTGGCGGCCTTGATGCCGAGACCGAGCTCGCGCAGGAACAGTTCGAGGGGGACGTTGTGGGAACAGCAGGCCACCGCCAGCACCCCGCCCGCTGCCGTGAGTCTGGCGCAGGCCTCGGCGAGGCGGCGGTAGCTGCGCAGCCCGCGGGCGAGCTGGTTTTTGCTGCGCACGAAGGAGGGCGGGTCGGCGATCACCAGATCGAAGCTCCGGCCCTCGCTGCGCAGCGCCTCCAGGGCCGCGAAGGCATCCGCCTCCCGCATCTCGACCCGGCTCGCCATCCCCTGCAGCCGGGCGTTGCGTTCGGCGAGGGCGAGGGCGGCTGCGCTCGAGTCCACGAGCACCGCCTGCCGCGCCCCGGCCCGAAGCGCGTGCAGGGCGAACCCGCCGCTGTAGGTGAACAGGTCCAATACCGTGGCCTCGCGGGCGAAGAGCCGCACGAGCCGCCGGTTCAGGGCTTGGTCGTAGAACCAGCCGGTCTTCTGGCCGGAGCGGAGATCGGCCAGGAAGGTGAGATCCTCCTCCCGCACCTCGGCGAGCTCCGGCGGTTCGCCCTTGTGGACGCGCACCTCCCGGCCGAGCCCCTCGAGCTCCCGCACCGGGCTGTCGTTGCGCAGCAGCACCGAGGCCGGCCGCACCACCTCCTCGAGCGCCTCCGCCACGAGCGGCCACAGCCGTTCGGCGCCGGCGGTGTTGAGCTGCACGACCAGATGCGGGCCGAAACGATCCACCACCAGGCCCGGCAGGCCGTCGCCCTCGGCGTGGACGAGCCGGTAGCAGGGCTCGGCCCACAGCCGCTCGCGCAGCGCGAGCGCCCGTTCGATGCGCCGGATGAAGAAGTTCCGGTCGATGACGGCATCCCGCCTGCGGGTGAGCATCCGGGCGACGATCAGACTGTGGGGATTGGCATAAGCGATCCCGAGCCCCTTGCGCGCCGCGTTCTGCACCCGCACGAGGCTGCCCGCAGCCACCTCCTTGAGGTCCTCGGTGCGGATTTCGTTGGCGTAGATCCAGGGATGGCCGCTGCGCAGCCGGCGGTCCCGGCCCGGCAGCAGCCGCAGTACGGGGAGCTCCATGGCCCGATCGTCCCCCAGGCGGATGCGAGACGGCCGCTCAGATGGTGCCCGGCGGCTTCGGGTAAAGCCCGGCTGGACCAGGCCGGCGGATGATCTACACTGCCGGTGTGTCAGATGTTGATAAGGACAGGAATGCGATGGCAGCGGTGGAGCGGCCGCAGGAGGCGGCCATTGAGCGCATTTTCCCGGACATCTGCGCCACCATCGGCAACACGCCCCTCGTGCGCCTCAACCGGCTGCCCCGCGACTACGGCTGCCGTGCGGAGCTGCTGCTCAAGCTCGAATTCTTCAACCCTCTCTCCTCGGTCAAGGACCGGATCGCGCTCGCCATGGTGGAGGCGGCCGAACGCGCCGGCGTCATCGGTCCCGAAAGCGTGTTGGTGGAGCCCACCTCGGGCAACACCGGCATCGCGCTCGCCTTCGTCTGCGCCGCCAAGGGTTATCGGCTGATCCTCACCATGCCCGAGAGCATGTCGGTGGAACGGCGCAAGATGCTGAAGCTGCTCGGGGCGGAGCTCGAACTCACCCCGGCGCGGCTCGGCATGCGCGGGGCGGTGGAGGCGGCGCGGCGCATCTGCCGCGAGATCCCGGGAGCGATCCTGCTGCAGCAGTTCGAGAACCCCGCCAATCCGGACATCCACCGCCGCACCACGGCCGAGGAAATCTGGCGGGATACCGGGGGGCGGCTCGATGTGCTGGTGTGCGGCATCGGCACCGGGGGCACCCTCACCGGATGCGGACAGGTGCTGAAGCCCCGCCTGCCCCAGCTGCGCCTGGTGGCGGTGGAGCCCGAGGACAGTCCGGTGCTCTCCGGCGGGCGGCCCGGACCGCACAAGATCC
>JALSGW010000144.1 GCA_026982585.1 Alphaproteobacteria bacterium
TGGCCGTGGACCAGGGCCACGAGACCCACATGCGGCCCCGGGCGAGAGGCCGCGAAGGTCCAGACGTAGGGAATGCCGCAGTTGCCCGCCTCCCAGTCACGGAGGTCCGGGGGCGCCAGCTCCATGGGCCTGCTCCTCGGGCACGACGCGCCGGATCCGGGCCGGGGACTATCACAAGCCAACGCACGCCATCCTAGCCGGATCGGCCGGAGCTGTCAGCGACGGCACCCGCCCCGCGCGGTACGGCTGGTCTGGATGGTTGGATTGCGGCATGATGGCCGCGGTTTCGCGCGACGGGAGCAACGCGCCGATGAACGGCACGCGTGCGCTGAGAGGGCTGTGTTGTGCGACCCTGTTGCTGTTCCTCGCCGCCTGTGCGGCGCCCGATGCCCGCACCGGCCAGCGGGTGCTGACCGGGGCTGCGGTGGGTGCCGCGAGCGGTGCGGTGGTGGGCGCCATGACCGGCGGCATGCTCGGCAAGACCGCGGTGGGCGCTGCCGCCGGAGCGGTCGGGGGCTATGTGTACGATCAGCTCCGCAAGCAACAGGGCGAGGAATAGCAACACCCCGGCGCCGCAGCACAGTGCGCGCAACCCCAAGGGCGGCCAGCTGGGGCTCACCTCTTGCGCAGCACCGAGCGATCCGACCGAAGCCGGATGGCGCTAGTAGAGCAGGGCGTAGCGCTCGCACTGGCGGAGCGGATCCAGCTCGGCCAGGAGCTCGACCTCGAAGCGCTTGTGAGCCAGGTAGACCTGGTGGAAGGTCTCTCCCATCGCCTCGCGCAAGGGGGTGCAGCTCTCGAGTTCGTCGAGCGCCTCGGCGAGGGAGGTGGGAAGCCGGCGGATATCGTGCCGGGCCCGCTGCTCCTCCGACATGTCGGCGGGATCCCGGGTGGTGACGGTCGGCAGTCGTGCTTCCGCGTCGAGCCCTGAAAGCCCGGCCCAGATCACGGCCCCGAGCAGGAGGTGGGGGCTCGCCGCGGCGTCGGCGGCGCGGTATTCGAAATGCAGGGCCGAGGCCTCGCTGCCCGGGCGGAAGACCGGACAGATGCGGACCGCCGCCTCCCGGTCCTGGTGGCCGACGTTGGTCCATGCGGCGCTCCAGCGGTTCGGCACCAGGCGCAGATAGCTGGTGACGGCTGCGGCGGTCAGCGCGCATAGGGGACGCAGGTGGCGCCGGATGCCTTCGAGGAAGGCCTCGGCGGTGGCGGAGAGGCCGAAGGGGCGCGCGGGATCGAAATTGCACGGCCGTCCGTCCCGGTCCATCAGGGAGAAATGGACGTGGACTCCGTTGCCGACCGCATCCGGGCGCAGCACCGGCGTGAAGGTGGCGCGCAGGCCGAGGCTTTCCGCGGCGGCCCGGGCGATCTCCCTCAGCTGGACGGCCTGGTCCGCGGCCCGCAGAGCCTCCGCGTGGTGGATGGTGACCTCGTACTGGGCCGGTCCGTATTCCGGCATGAAGGTGTCCGGTTCGATCCCCGCTTCCCGCAGCGCGGCGAAGAACCGTTCGCCGAACCATCCCTGGCGCCGGAAGGCGTCGAGGTTGTAGGGGCTGTTCGGGCGTTCCTCGACACCGAGCAGGGCGAACTCCTGCTCGAAGGCCGCACGCAGGCGCAATCCGCGCTCGTCCAGCGCGGCCACGGCGCGTTTAAGGAACCCGCGCGGACAACAGCTCCAGGGACGGCCGTCCAACTCCATGACATCGGCGAGGGCGAAACTCACCACCCGCTCCTCGCCGAGCTCGACCCGCACCAGGGTTTCGAGATCCGGGCGCAGATAGAGGTCGCCGCGCGATCCCCACGGCGAAGGGGCGATGGCGCCGTGGGCGGTGATCATGAGATTGGTGGGCGTCCAGCCGACCCCGATCTCGCGCCGGCGCTCGAGGGCGCGCAAGGGAATGGCCTTGCCCCGCACCTGCCCGGCGATGTCGCAGGTGCACAGCATCACAAGCGGATCACCACTCATCCCTGGTCCTCCGACATCGGCTCGCCCTCCCCTTGCGCTCCGGACAGGGCCGGTTGGAAGGGGCGGCGGAGGCGTTCCTGTTCGCACAGACGGGCTCGGGTGCGGCCGCCGAGCGTCCGTGCCACCGCGGCAACCAGCGCCTCGCACAGGGCCACCGCCGCGGTGAGGCTGTCGTGAAGGGAGCGGGCCGCCACCGGAACCGCCAGCAGGGTGTCGGCGAAGCGGGCGATGTCCGAATGCCAGGGATCGGTGACCAGCACCACCCGCGCACCGCGTTCGCGGGCGAGACGGGCGAAGGTCACCACGTCGCGCTGATAGCGGCGAAAGTCGAACACCAGAAGGGTGGTGCGCCGGTCCACATCGAGCAGGGCATCGGCCCAGGTCTGGGTCTGGCCGGCCACCACATCCACCTTGGGCCTGAGACCCCTGAGCAGACCCGCGCAATACCGGGCGATGCTGCCGCTGTAGCGACCGCCCAACAGCAGCACCCGCCGGCCCGGATCGGCGAGCAGCTCCACCGCCCGCTCCACGGCGTCGGGAAACAACAGCTCCTTGGCGCGCCGGAGCTGTTCCGCGCGCTCGTCCAGAGCGGCCGCCACCAGTTCCGCCGGGGAGCCCGGCTCGAGGGCCTGGGTGCGGTGGTAGCGGTTGAGCGGGGACTGCAGGCTTTCCGCGAGCTGCCGCCGCAACAGGCTCTGGAACTCGGCGTAGTTGGCGAAGCCGAGCTTGCCGACGAAGCGCAGCACGGTGGCGGTGCTCACCCCGGCCCGGGCCGCGAGGGCCTGGACGGTCTCCAGCCCGGCGAGCGGATAATGGGCGAGAAACGCCTGGGCCACGCGGCGCTCGGCCCGGGTCAGGGCGGGCCAGCGATGTCGCGTCCGCTCGGCGAGGGTGTCAAGCTCGCTCACCGCCCCGCTCCCTTCCGACCCTTTCGAACTAAATGGTACAAAATCGCGCGGTCAAGGTCGGTTTGTTCGATTTTGTTGACGAAGGGCGGCCTTAGGGGTTCAATGGCGGCGGAGCACGCGAAGGCTCGGGCCAGGCCTTCGCGGACGGACAGGGAGGAGGCGCCATGAAAGCCAAAGGTTGGCTTGCCGCTGGGGCAGGTCTGGCGTTGGCGGCGCAGGCCTGGGCCGGGGAGCCGATCCCGATCGGGGCGCTGTACAATGTGACCGGAGGGATGGCCTCCATCGACGGGCCGTCTTTGAACGGCGCGCGTCTCGCCGCCAAGCAGATCAACGAAGGGGGCGGTGTCCTCGGCCATTCGATCGTCCTGCGCGCCATCGACACCAAGACCGACCAGCAGGAGACCGCCAAGGCGGCCCAGCGTCTGCTCTCGGAAGGGGTGGTCGCAGCCATCGGATTTTCCGACACCACCTTCGTGATGGCGGCGGCGCCCCTGTTTCAGGAGGCCGGCGTGCCCTTTGTCACCTCCGGCGCCACCCATCCCAAGCTGCCGGAGTGGGTCGGCGACTACATGTTCATGGTCCCCTTCGGGGACGACGACCAGTCCTACGCCATCGCCGATTATGCCTATGATCGGCTCGGCGTGCGCCGGGTGGTGGTGTGGACCGACAACTCCATGGACTTCACCAAGGCGCTTTCGGCCTTCTTCAAGGAACGGATCGTCGCCCGCGGCGGCGAGGTGGTGGCCGAGGACTTCTTCATGATGGGCGACAAGGACTTCTCGGCCCAGATCGCCCGCCTGCAGGCGGTGGATCCCGCCCCC
>JALSGW010000145.1 GCA_026982585.1 Alphaproteobacteria bacterium
CTCCTCGCTCGCCACCAAAGGCGGCGCCACCAGCGCCGTGTCGCCGGTCCATTTGAGCAACAGTCCGGCATCGAAGAGGCGCTTGTGGGTCTCGTAGCCGCGCTGTCCGGGCACCGCACCCGGTTTCAGGTCGAAGGCCCCGAAGAGGCCATAGCCTCGGATGTCGGTGACCACATCCAGTTCGCGGAGCGCGAACAGCATGTCCAAGAACGGCGCCGAGAGCGCCCGCGCCCGGGCGATCACCTCCTCGCGCTCGAAGATCTCGAGGGTCGCGAGCGCGGCGGCGCAGGCCGCCGGGTGGCCCGAATAGGTGTGGCCGTGGAACAATTCGATGCTGCCCTCGGGTGCTGCCTCCACCACGGTCCGGTAGATCTCCTCCCGCACCGCCACGGCACCCATGGGCTGGGCGCCGTTGGTGAGGGTCTTGGCCATCAGGATCATGTCCGGCGCCACGCCGAAGGCCTGGGCGCCGAAGGGCGCGCCGAGCCGGCCGAAGCCGCAGATCACCTCGTCGAACACGAGCAGGATGCCGTACCGGTCGCAGATCGCTCGCAGCCGCTCGAGATAGCCCACGGGCGGCACCAGGCAGCCGGTGGAGCCCGCCACCGGCTCGACGAAGACGGCGGCGATGGTCTCGGCCCCGAAGGTGTCGACGATGCGCTGGAGGTCGTCCGCGAGCTCGGCGCCCTCGGGGGGCTGGCCGCGGGTGAATCGGTTCTGCGGCAGCCAGGTGTGGCGGAGATGCGAGATCGCCGGCATCAGCGCCGGAAAGGCGGTGCGGTTGCGGACGATGCCGGCGAGGCTGGTGCCGCCGATGTTGACGCCGTGATAGGCCCGCTCGCGGGTGACGAAGCGCAGCCGCCCGCCCTCGCCGCGCGCCCGATGATAGGCCATGGCGATCTTGAGGGCGGTGTCCACCGCCTCGGAGCCGGAATTCACGAAAAACACGCGATCCAGGCCGTCGGGGGTGAGGCGGGCGAGGCGGGAGGCGAGCTCGAAGCTCGGCGGCGCCCCCACCTGGAAGTGCGGGCTGTAGTCCAGCTCCAGAAGCTGCCGCCGCACCGCCTCGGCGATCTCCGGCCGGCCGTGGCCCAGTCCCGAACAGAACAGCCCCGAACAGCCGTCCAGAATCCGGTGACCGCGATGGCTCCAGTAGTACACCCCCTGGGCGCGGACCAGCAGGCGCGGATCGCGCTTGAAGTCCCGGTTCGCCGTAAACGGCATCCAGTGGGCTTCGAGCGTGTTGGCCTCAAGCCGCATGGGATCCGTCCGAGCCTCCCAGATTGCGCGGCCTTGCGCGACCATCGCCGCAACTCTAGCCTGCCTGGGGCCCGAGCTGTAGGGCCAGTCGGTGGCGATCCGCAAGGCCAGTGCCATGCGCGATTTGCTCCTACCTCTTCGCCGCAACCCGGAGCGGACGCTCCAGGCGGAGCTGCGCGAGCGGCTCGTCTCGGCCATCCTCGAGGGACAGATTCCGCCCGAGCGGCCGCTGCCCTCCTGCCGCAGTCTGGCGCGGCGGCTGGGCGTCGCCCGCAACACCGTGGCGCTCGCCTACCAGGCGCTGGTGGAGGAGGGGTTCCTGGTCAGCCGGCCGCGCAGCGGCTTCTACGTGCGCACCGACATCCGGCGCGGACGGCTCGGCGCCGTGCCGCTGCGCACCGAAGGCGAGGCCGCCGCGTTCGCCCGCGAGCCGGACTGGCAGCGAAGGCTGATCGTCCGTCCCTCGCATCAGCGCAACATCGAGCGGCCGCGCGACTGGAGCCGCTATCCCTATCCCTTCGTCTACGGCCAGATCGACCACGCCCTGTTCCCCCTCGCCGCCTGGCGCGAGTGCTCCCGCCAGGCGCTCGGCCGCGCGGCGGTCGAGAGCTGGGTGGACGACGTCATCCTCGAGGACGATCCGCTTCTGGTGGAACAGATCCGCTGCCGGCTTCTGCCGCGGCGGGGGATTTTCGTCGACCGCGACCAGATCCTGGTCACCCTCGGCGCCCAGCAGGCGCTCTATCTGCTGGCCCGGCTGCTCATCCACGAGGGCAGCGTGGTGGCGATCGAGGATCCGGGCTATCCGGACCTGCGCAACATCCTCGCCCTCCGCACCCGTCAGGTGCGGCCGATCCCGGTGGACGCGGCGGGCCTGCCGGTCGACGATCGGCTGTCCGGCTGCGACTACGTCTTCGTGACCCCGAGTCATCAGTATCCGACCACCGTCACCATGCCGCTCGACCGCCGGCGCGCGCTGTTGCAGTGGGCGGAGCGGGCGGATTTCGTCATCGTCGAGGACGACTATGAGTGCGAGACCAACTACGTCTCGGAGCCGACCCCCGCCCTCAAGTCGCTCGATACCGGAGGGCGGGTCCTCTACGTGGCGAGCCTGTCGAAGACCCTCTGTCCGGGTCTCAGGCTCGGCTGTCTCGTGGGGCCGCGCGAGCTGATCGCCGAAGCGCGGGCGCTCAGGCGGCTGATGCTGCGCCACCCCCCCGGCAACAACCAGCGCACCGCGGCCCTGTTCCTGGCCCAGGGCCACCACGACGGTTTCATCCACCGCCTGCATCGGGTCTACCGGGAGCGCTGGCAGCGCATGGGAGAGGCGCTCGCCCGCCATCTGCCGAACAGCTTCCACACCCCCACCTTCGGCGGCACCAGCTATTGGGTGCGCGGCCCGGAGGGGCTGGATGCCGACCGCTTGGCCGTCGAGGCGCGTCGGCACGGTCTGTTGATCGAAGCCGGCAGCGTGTGTTTCGCGGGGCCGAAGCCGCCGCGCAACTTCCTGCGCCTGGGCTTCTCGGCGATCGCCGCCGAGCGCATCGAGCCCGGCATCCGCCTGCTCGCCGAGCTGGTGCGCCGTCAGCTCGCCTGAGGTCCGCGCGGCTGGCCCGCACGAAAGCGCCGCGCTGGCCCTAACCGAGGCTTTCAGCCTCACCTAACCCAACAGACGGGAACGTCGGCCGCAAGTTTGGGGGAGGGGTCCATGCGGGTCGGGGTGCCCAAGGAGATCAAGACCCACGAATACCGGGTCGGCCTGCTGCCGGGGGCGGTGCGCGAGCTCACCCTGCGGGGTCACGAGGTCTGGGTGCAGTCGGGTGCGGGTGCGGCGATCGGCTACGGTGACGAGGCCTATGCGAGCGCCGGGGCGCGGGTGGTGGAGGGGCCGGAGGCGCTCTATGCGGCCGCCGAGCTGATCGTGAAGGTGAAAGAACCTCAACCCCAGGAATGGGGATGGCTGGGACCCCGCCATACCCTGTTCGCCTATCTCCATCTGGCCGCCGACGCCGAACTCACCCGGGCCCTTCTGGCGAGCGGGGCGGTGTGCATCGCTTTCGAGACGGTCACCGACCAACGGGGCGGCCTGCCGCTGCTCGCGCCCATGTCGGAAGTGGCGGGGCGCATGGCCGTGCAGGCGGCGGCCGCCTGTCTCGAACGCGAGCGGGGGGGACGCGGTATCCTGCTCGGCGGCGTGCCCGGGGTGGCGCCGGGGCGGGTGGTGGTGCTGGGCGGCGGCGTGGCGGGCTCGAATGCCGTGCAGATGGCGCTCGGGCTCGGCGCCGAGGTGGTGGTGCTGGATCGGGACCTGGACCGGTTGCGGGCGCTCGCGGCCCGCTTCGGGCCGGCCCTGCGCTGTCTCTATGCCACCCAGGAGGAGGTGGAGCGGCAGGTTTTGGAGGCGGATGTGGTGATCGGGGCGGTG
>JALSGW010000146.1 GCA_026982585.1 Alphaproteobacteria bacterium
GGCGTCGATGCGGCGAATGGCGAGGTTCATCTTCGCGAGCCGCCAGGTGGTCGGGTTCGATTCCTGGCCGTAGATGGCGATATCGCCGAGCCGCCCGCCGTGTTCCTCGACGAACCGTTCCGACTGCACGAACATGCCACCCGAACCGCAGCAGGGGTCGTAGACCCGGCCCCTGTACGGTTCGATCATCTCGACGAGGAGCTGGACCACGCACTGGGGCGTGTAGAACTCGCCGCCGCCCTTGCCTTCGGCCGCGGCGAACCTGCCGAGGAAGTATTCGTAGACGCGACCGAGCGGGTCCCTGACGTCGGATTCCCGGGCGAGCAGATCGATCTGGCCCACGACGTTGACGAGCTCGCCGAGGCGCGTCTTGTCCAGTGTCGGGCGGGCGTAGTCCCTGGGCAGCACGCCTTTGAGGCCCGGGTTCTCCCGCTCGATGGCCGCCATCGCCTTGTCGATCTCCTGGCCGATGGTCGGCTGCGGCGCGGCGACCTGGATCTTGTCCCATCGCGCCTCAGGCGGCACCCAGAAGATGTTGGCCGCCAGATACTCGTCGCGGTCTTCCGGATCGGCGTATTCCGTCTCCCGCTTCGTCACGAGTTCCTTGTATTTCTCCTGGAAGGCGTCGAAAATATACTTGAGAAAGATCAGGCCGAGCACGACATGCTTGTATTCCGCGGCATCCATATGGCCGCGGAGCTTGTCGGCCATCTGCCAGAGCTTGTCCTCGAAACCGAGATTGCCGCCGTTGCGCACGCCGGTATTGGCGCTGTCGCTTCTCTCCCGCCGCACCGAGTCACGGGCCGCATCCGTCGCCGCTGCCGCGGCGGGTTCCGGATCGGGGACGAGCGCCACGCCACCGCCCCGGCCCTTGGTGCGCGCCAGCCTCCCTTCCGTGACGAGGCCGTCTCGGATACGGGTATAGAGATCCTCGTTCCAGCCCAGGGCCTCGCGCAGCCGCACGTTCGTCGCCCGGCCTCCGAGCTCTTCCAGCTTCCGCAGCAGCGCCTCTCCTGGATGCGAGTCCGACATCTCGACCTCCGAACCGCCCGATGCGTCTCCAATCACAGACGTTCCACGGCCTGCGCGAACAGGCAAACGCAAACATGCTGAAACTGACGCTCGGCGATCAGCGCGCTTTGGCGTTGCCCGCGCCGCGCCCCCTCCCCTATCTTAGCCGAACGAACAGCAGGGCCTCGGGGGGCAGGGGCGGATGGAACTCAAGGAACGCCACTACAGCATCCTCCGCCGCCACATGGTGGAGGTGATCGAGATCTACGTCGAACTGTCGGCGGCCGAGCTCGGCAAGGACCGCCTGCATCCCCGCGTACTCGACGCCATGTCGCGCGTACCGCGCCACCAGTTCGTCCCCGACGTGCTCAAACCCTTCGCCTACAACAACTCACCGCTGCCGATCGGATTCGACAAGACCATCTCCCAACCCTTCATCGTGGCGGTGATGACCGATCTCCTCGATCCCCTGCCCACCCACCGGGTGCTCGAGGTGGGCACCGGCCTCGGCTATCACGCCGCCGTGCTCGCCGAGCTGGTCGAACAGGTGTGGACGGTGGAAATCATCGAGGAGCTCGCCACCGCCGCCGAACAGCGGCTCCAGGAGCTCGGATATCGCAACGTCACCATCCGGGTCGGCGACGGCTCCCAGGGCTGGCCCGAACACGCTCCCTTCGACCGCATCCTGGTCACCGCCGCGGCCGAACTCATCCCGCCCGCGCTGCTCCAGCAGCTGGCACCGGGAGGGCGGATGGTGCTGCCGACCGGGGTGCCGGACGACCAGAAGCTGTCGCTGGTGGAAAAGGACCCCCACGGCCGCACCCAGGTGCGGGAGATCATGCCGGTGCGCTTCGGCGAACTCGAAACGGTGCGCTGAGCACGGCCCCGGGCAAGCCTGCGCGCCCATCCCAAGCCAACGCCTGCGGATGCCCGCACATCTTCCGTGCCCGCGCCGCGGCAAAGCCGGTGTGCGGGCATCCGGCTGCGGCTTTGCGCGCGCCGCACGGCGTCCGAGGACGGCGAACCCGCGACCGCCCGCGCGCCAAGCGGGACCACGCCGAATCTTCGCGGCCGCGATCGCAACGACGTCCGGAGAACGCCGCAGCCGCGCCGCCCTGGTCCCACAAAGGGCGTCCGCAGCAGGTGCAATGCCGCCGCCGAGGAATGGCTTTCAGCCAGGCGCAGTGGATGCGCGACAGCCCACGACGGCCGTCGACAAACCGGCTCAGGCGCGGCCGCCGCTTGGGCGGAAGGACCTCGGCCGGCCGCGCGGAGAGCCGGACTTGCGGCGATGCGCCCGGGCCCTTCGACCGCGCAGGCCGCTCGGGTGCGGACCCGGCCCGTTCGCCGCGGTCAGCTGCGCCCGGCCAGGGTCTCGAACATCACCACATAGCCCGCCCCCGAGAGCCCCACGGCGATGGCATGCGAGGTGCGCACCTTGCCCGGCGAGACGTAGGTGGCGCTGAAGCTGCCGCGGCCGAGACGGCCCTGCAGCAACCCCTCCCACATCTCCCGGATCCCCGGCGCGCGGAGGATCATGATGTTCTCGATGCGCTGGCCGCAGGTGGCCTTGGGATCCAGGTTGAGCCACAGCAAAAACGCCCGGTTGAGCTGGCGGATGCGGCGCTCGCTGTCCAACACCAGACAGGGCAGCGGACAGGCCTCCAGCACCCGCGCCAGGTCCCGGGAGTTGCCGGCGAGGGCGAGCCGCTCGAGCTCCCGCTGCAGCTCCTCGCAGCGCATGCGGGCATGGACGATGCAGAAGGTGCGCAGGGTGGAGGCGAGATTGCCGTTGCGCTCCCGGCTCTGGGCGATTTCATTGACCAGGGCGGCGAGTCGCCATTTGCGCGACTCCGCCACCTGTTTGAGATAATCCCAAAACTCCTGCTCGAGCTTGATGGAGGTGCGCACCTCTCCTATGCGCATGGTCTTGCGGATCATGATCGCACCTCCGTTTCGTCTCCGCAACGGTCGGACATGGTGAAGGCCTCGCTCACCCGTCGCAGTTGAAAAGCATAAATGGAAGGGATAAGTTGCGATTTGGTTAACAACGGCTCAAGCAAAGCTTAACGCGTCTGTGCGAGGCATCGGAAAGCGGACATGAGGCACGAGACCGCCCGGCCGCAGCCGGACTCCGGTCGAAACCCAATGCAACCATCGGGCGATGGCGCCGGGCCCCAGGCCAAGCAGTCGACCCTCTTGCCGTCCGGAGCGGCGGCCGCCCAGGGCGGGGGGAGCGGTGCGGCGAGTGCGCCGCGGCCGGCTGTGGTGGTGGCGCCGCCCAGAAGCGGCGAACAGGTGGTGGAGGTGGCGCCCGGCCAGCTGCTGGTGCTCGCCGATCCCCTCTTCCATCCCGATCGCGCCGACTACCTTCGGGACGGCGAGGATCTGGTGGTGGTGCTGGAGGGCGGGGCGGCGGTGCGGCTCGCGGGTTTCTTTGCCGCCCTCGATCCGCCGGCGTTGCTGTCGGTGCTCGGCGGGGTGGAGCTGAGCGCCGAGGAACTGGCGTTGGAGCTTGCGGCGGCGGCCATCGAACCTGCTGCCGGCGAGGGCGATCCGGCCGTGCCCGAACACGCCGGCGGAGCGGCCTTTCGTCGCTTCGATCCGGGCGACATCGGCTCCGGGCTTGACCCGCTCGGTCCGCTCGCACCCACCTCGCTCG
>JALSGW010000147.1 GCA_026982585.1 Alphaproteobacteria bacterium
GGCCTGGGACCGCGCCGGTGGCGAAGCGACGGCCAGGATCAGCGCCCCCAGCACCGCCATCCACCACCGTAGTCCCGGCAATCCCCTCTGCCTGCACCCGGCCATGGCTCGCGCGTCGCCTCCCCGCATCGGAAGCCGAATCCTCACGGGAGCACCGCCGAGCTCGCCTCCACATCCCCGAGCCCGGCGAAGACCACCCGCACCTTCAAGGTGGTCTCGTCCTCAAGCTCGCCCTTGACGGTAAATCGTCGCTCCAGGCCCAGCGTCAAGGCGAAGCACGGGTTGCGGTAAACGAGGCCGGCGCTGGCGGTGACCATCTCCTCCTGGGTGAGGTCGTAGCGGAACTGACCGCCTATGGTGAGCGCCTCGCTGAGCCCGAGCCGGATGCCGGCGGCGAGCTGTTCGCGCTCCCCTGGCGCGCCGGGGGCCGGCTGGTCGGTCAGCTTGAGGTAGTTGAGCCGAAGGCGCAGCCTGGGCGGACCGAGGGCAAGGGCGAGGTCGCTGCGGCGGAACACCAGTTCCGAAAGCGAGAGCCGGAAGCGGTAGCTGAGATCCAGCCACGGATGGGGCCTGACCTCGAGGCTGCCGACGAGGTCCGACCACCGGCCGTCGAGACCGCTTCGACGGGGGAATTCGTCGCCCGGATCGATCCGCAGGATCTGTCCCACCACACCGCTCACCCGAAATCCGCCCTCCAGCTCGGAGGCGAACCGCACCCCGTAGGCGATCCTGAGCCCTTCCTCGACGCGGTCGATCCCGGCGAAGCGGCTCGGGCGGAACAGGTTGGTCTCGTCGAACTCGAAGGACAGGCTGTCCTCGTTGGGGATGTCGGGATCGTTCAGGCCCCGGGGTGCCGCCATCAGGACCACGGTGGGCTCGATCACCTGGCGCAGGCCCAGAAGCGTGCCAACAAGCGGCCACCGCCAGCGGGCATAGAGGCCGGGCACAAGCCGCGCCTCCGCCCGCATCGGCCCGCCGGCGAGAGTGCGGGGATCGCCGTCCATCAGATACAGATCGCCGCGCAGGCTCAAGCGCAGGAACCACAGATCGCCGATCGGACCCAGTCCCGCCATCTCCCAGCCGAGCTCCGCGGACAGACGGAGGCTGTCCAAGCCGGCCACCCGAACCAGCGTCCGCACCCCGGCGTCCAGGGTCGCATAGGAGCCCCACATCAGGGGGCCGCTGCGGCGCTGGAGCTGGATCCAGGGCAGGGCGAAGGGGATACGGTCCTGGCGGTCCTGCTCCCTGAGGCCCTGGAAGCCGAAGGCGTAGGCGCCGAGGAAGCGACCGGGGGCGAAGCGCTCGTAGGCGAGCCGGTTGACCAGCACGTCGCGGTCGTCGATGTCGTAGACGTCCAGGTAGGTGTTGTCGCTGGCGAGATAGAGATCGGCCAGAAGCCGCTCCCCCTCGCCCAGCCGGTAACGCCCCTCGGCCCGTACATGGCCCCGCAGGGTGAAGTCCCGGTCCTGCCCCGGACGTCGCTGGTAGGAGCGGGCGTAGGCGAGGCTCGCGGTGAGCTCGGTGCGCCCGAAGCGCTGCAGGTCGCGCAGCGTGACCTCCAGCTTCGGCCCTTCACGGGTGGCGAGCAGGGGCGCGAGCAACAGGTCCCGGTTGGGCGCCAGCACCAGGTAATAGGGGGTCTCGAGGGTGAAGCCGAGTTCGGTGTCGCTGCCCAGGCTGGGCACGAGAAAGCCGCTTTGACGCTCCACCCCGGGATCGGGATGGGCCAGGTAGGGCACCCACAACACCGGCACCCCCAGCACCTCCAGCACCGCATTGCGGTAGGTGATGGTGCGGGCCTCGGCGTCGTGGATCACCCGCTCGGCGCGAATCCGCCAGAAGGGTCGATGCCCGCGGGCGGCGCAGACGGGGCAGGGGGTGAAGGCGGCCTTTTCGAAAATGGTGTACCGTCCGCCCACCCGCACGCCGAGATTGGCGGCGACCCGCACGTCGTCGTCGAGCCGCGCCGCCACCTCGCGGATGAACCCCTCGCGCAGATCGTCGCTGAGCTCGAGCTCCTCGGCGAACAACACTTCCCCGGACGGGCTCACGAGCCGCACCTGGCCCCGGGCCACCACCCGGCCTTCCGCTTCGAGATAGCGCAGCTCGTCGGCGAACAGCCGGTAGCCGCGGGACTCTAGCTCCACCTGGCCGCGTGCGACCACCCGTCGCCGCTCCAGGTCGTAGATCAGCTCCTCCGCCGACAACAGCAGCGGCCGCCCGGCGATCAGCTCCTCGGCCGGTTGCGCTCCGGGTGTCGAGACGTCCCAGAGCACCGCGATCAGGGCGGCCAGCACGCCCATCCACAGGCGAAGCCTCATCTCCCCCGTCCTTCCCCCGCCGGCCACGGCGCCGGTGCGTGGCCTCCGGGCCTCGAAACCGTCCGGCGGCGGCACTATACTTGGCGCACCGCCAGGGGACAGCCCGGAGCGACAGTCAGGTCAATCCACCACAGGGAGGATCCAGCGGTGAAGCTTGCCTTCGCGCATGGGCCGCTGCCCAGAGAGGGGACGCTCGTGGTCTTCGCCGCGCCCGACGGCACCCTGTCTCGCGCAGCGCGGGAGCTGGACGCGACGGGGGATGGGGTGGTGCGGCGTGCGCTGGCCCTTGCCGGGGAGCGGCGCAAGCACGGCGAGATCCTCGATCTCACCCTGCCGCGCGGCCTGGAGCTGGAGCGCCTGTTGATCGCGGTGGTGGGCAAGGAGGAGGGCCTGCGGCCGCTCGACCTGGAACGGCTCGGAGCGGCACTGGTCAAAAGGCTCGAAGGGCTGCGGGTGCGCGAGGCGGCCGTGGCGGCACCGGACGGACTGTCCCTGGGACTCGCCCCGGAGCGGGCGATCCTGGCCCTGGCGACGGGGGCCCGGCTCTACGCCTGGCGGTTCACCAAATATCGCCCCAGCCCGGGCGACGAGGAACCCCCCGCGCTCGAGAGCCTGCGCCTCATCGGCGCGAGCGAACCGCAGCCGGAGGAGCGCCGGGCCATGGAGGCGGTGGTCGATTCCGTCCATTGGTGCCGGGAGCTGGTGAGCGAGCCGGCCAACGAACTGTCCCCGAAGCGGTTCGCCGAAATCCTCGAAGGGCTCGGGGAGCTCGGCGTGGAGGTGGAGGTGTTGGACCGGGACGCCCTCGACCGTCTCGGCATGCGGGCCCTGCTGGCGGTGGCCCAGGGCAGCGCCCGGCCGCCCTTCGTGGTGCTGATGCGCTGGCGCGGCGCCGAGCGGAGCGCTCCCCTCGCCCTCGTCGGCAAGGGGGTGTGCTTCGATTCCGGCGGCATCTCCATCAAACCCTCCCAGGGCATGGAGGACATGAAATGGGACATGGCGGGGGCGGCCGCGGTGTGCGGCGCCGTGCGCGCCCTCGCGTTGCGAAAGGCCAAGGCGGATGTGGTGGCGGCGGTGGGGCTCGTGGAGAACATGCCCTCCGGCACCGCCCAGCGCCCCGGCGATGTGGTGCGGGCCTATAGCGGCAAGACGGTGGAGGTGATCAACACCGACGCCGAGGGCCGGCTGGTGCTGGCCGATCTCCTGGCCTATGTGATCGAGCGCTACCAGCCCGAGGCGGTGATCGACCTCGCCACCCTCACGGGCGCCATTATCACCGCTCTCGGCCATGAGCGCGCCGGCCTGTTCAGCAACGACGACGGCCTCGCCGAACGGCTGTGCCGGCTCGGCGAGGAGACCGGCGAGCGGCTGTGGCGGCTTCCGCTCGGCGAGGAATACGCCAAGCACATCAAGTCCGACATCGCCGAGATCAAGAACGTGGGCCGCGGCCGGGAGGCGGGCAGCATCGCCGGGGCGGTCTTCCTGGAAGCGTTCGTGGACAAGCGTCCCTGGGCCCATCTCGATATCGCCGGGGTGGCCTGGAGCCAGCGGGACCTGCCCTTGAGCCGCAAGGGGGCGACCGGCTTCGGCGTGCGCCTGCTGGACCGGTTCGTCGCCGAAGTGGCGGAGAGCGCCTGATCCATGGCGGAGGTCGCCTTCTACCACCTCACCGTGCGCCGGCTGGAGGAGGTGCTGCCGCGACTGCTCGAGAAAATCGTCGCCGCCGGACACCGGGTGGTGCTCAGGGCCCCGAGCGGCGAACGGCTCGACCAGTTGGACCGGCTGCTTTGGACCTACCAGCGGGAGGCCGTGCTTCCGCACGGCACCCGGGCCGACGGCCATGCCGACCGCCAGCCCATCTACCTCACCACCGAGGAGGAAAATCCCAACGGCGCCAGCGTGCTGGTGGTGGTGGACGGTGCGTCGGGGGAGGACGGAGCCGCCTTCACGCGGGTGGTGGATCTCTTCGACGGCAACGATCCCGAGGCCGTGGCCGCGGCCCGCGAGCGCTGGCGCCGGGCCCGGGAGGCGGGACACCGTCTCGTGTACTGGCGCCAGGACGCAGAGGGGCGCTGGCAGCGCAGCTGATCGCGCGCCCCGGAGCCGCCGCGGCCTTGCCCCCCGGCATCCCCGCACCATCTAGCCCTCGCAGGGATGTCCGGCTCGGAGGCAAAGAACGGTGCCGCTTCTCGTCTGCCCCAACTGTGAGGAAGGCATGCGCGAGGTGAACCGCAACGGCGTCCACATCGACGTCTGTCCGAAGTGCCGCGGCGTGTGGCTCGATCGCGGCGAGCTCGAGAAGCTTTTGGACGCGGCGCGGGCGGTGGATGCCGAGTACGAACGCGAGCTCACCCATCTCGAGCGCGACCATCGGCGACGCACCGTCCCCGGCCACGGTCATCCCGGATACCGCAAGAAGAAGAAATCCCTGTTCGAGCTGTTCGACTTCGATCTGTTCGACTAGGACGGGCGGGCTCCCGCCCCGCCCTGTCCCTTTGGGGTCGAATCCGCAACCGTCCTTTCGATGCTCAGGAGCGGACCATGGCTGTCGAGCGCACCCTGTCCATCATCAAGCCGGATGCCACCCGCCGCAATCTCACCGGCGCCATCAACGCCCGCATCGAGGCCGCAGGGCTTCGGATCGTGGCCCAAAAGCGCATTCGCCTCAGCCGGGAGCAGGCCGAGGCCTTCTACGCGGTGCACCGGGAGCGTCCGTTTTTCGATTCCTTGTGCCGTTTCATGTCCTCCGGTCCGGTGGTGGTCCAGGTGCTGGAGGGGGAGGATGCCATCGCCCGTTATCGCGAGGTGATGGGGGCGACCAATCCCGCCGAGGCGGCACCGGGCACCCTGCGTGCGGAGTTCGCCGAGAACATCGAGGCCAATTCGGTGCACGGATCGGACAGTCCCGAGACCGCCCGGCGCGAGATCGCCTTTTTCTTCTCGGAGCTCGAGATCGTCGGCTGAGCCGGCCGGCCTAGAAGTGGCGCCAGCCGGGGCGGTCGAGGGCGATCTCCCGGCCTTCCGCGTCCACCACCCGCACCCCCTCGCCGGCCTCGATCGATCCGATCCGGCTCAGGGCAAGGCCGAGCTCCCCGCCGAGGGCGGTGATCCGGGACCGCTGCGCGGGATCGGCGGTGAACAGCAGCTCGTAGTCGTCGCCGCCGAACAGCGCGCTCTCCCGGGCGCCGGGCACGATGCGGGCGGCCTCGGACAGCGGCAGGCGCTCCGCCTCCACCACCGCCGCCACCTGGGAGGCGCGGGCGAGGTGCTGGAGATCCGCCACCAGACCGTCGGAGATGTCGATGGCGGCGCTGGCCAGCCCGATCAGGCGACGCCCGAGCTCGATCCGCGGCTCCGGGTACCGATAGCGGGCGATGAAGCCCAGGGCGTCCTCCTCTGGCAGCGCGAGCCCCCTCAGGATGCGCAGGCCGATCGCGGCCTCGCCGAGGGTTCCCGACACCCAGAGATCGTCTCCCGGCACCGCTCCCCTGCGCAGCAGCGCCTGGCCGCGGGGCACGCGACCGAGCACGGTGGCCGAGAGCACGAGCGGCCCCGGTCCGGACACCGTGTCGCCGCCGATGAGGGTGAGGCCGAAGCGCTCCTGGGCCTCGGCGAGGCCGCGGGCGAAGCCCGTGAGCCACTCGTCGGCGAGCTCTCCGGGGCGCTTGAGGGTGAGCAGAAAGGCGAACGGGCGCGCCCCCATGGCGGCCAGGTCGGAGCAGTTGACCGCGAGCAGCTTGTGCGCCACCGACGCGGGGGGATCGTCCGGGAACATGTGCACGCCCGCCACCAGCGCGTCGCTCGCAAGCACATAGTCGTGGTCGCCCGGACCCGGGACCAGGGCCGCGTCGTCCGCGAGATCGAGCGCGCCCGGGCAGGAGTGCGCGAGCGGCCGCATCCAGGTGGCGATGAAGGAGAACTCGTCCAGGCTCACCGCTCTCGGTCCCGTTCCTCGCGTCGCAATTCGCGGGAGAGGCGGTCGAGCACCGCGTTGACGAAACGGGGCTCGTCCCCGCCGAAAAACAGGTGGGCCACCTCGACGTATTCGTTGATCACCACCCGGAAGGGCACCTCCGGGCAGCAGAGCAGTTCGAAGGTGCCGGCGCGCAGGCAGGCGCGCAGGAGATAGCCGCAGCGCTTGAGCGTCCAGCCGGCCGCCAGGGTCGGCTCCAAAAGGGCGTCCAACCGCGCGCGCTCCCGCCAGGTGCCGCGCACCACATGGGCGAACCAGTCGGCATCGGCACGCGGCAGGCGGACCCGGGGCGCTACCGACTCGAGCAGGTTGTGGAGCCGGTGGGTGCGGAATTCGGCGATCACCGTCTCCGGCTCCTCGCCGGTGACCTCGAGCTGGTAGAGGGCCTGCACGGCGGCGAACCGCGCCGCCCGGCGACGGGAGATGGTGCGGCGCCTGGCGGCGAGCGCGGTCACCGGTCCGCCTCCAGGCGGTGCTTGAGGGCGAGCAGCGAAAGCGCCGCATAGGCCGCCCAGCCGCCCTTGTCCTCCCCCTCGGGATCGGCGCGCCGCTCCGCCTGGGCGAGATCGTCCACGGTGAGAATGCCGTTGCCGATCGCAAGCTCGCGCTCGACGGCCAGCCTCATGAGCCCGCGCGCGCTCTCGAGCGCCACCAGCTCGAAATGGAAGGTCTCCCCCCGCACCACACAGCCGAGCGCCACATAGGCGTCGAACCGGCCAAAGCGGGCGGCGGCCGCCACCGCCGGCGGGATCTCCAGCGCACCCGGAACCTGCAGCTCGACCGCCGTCGCTCCGGCAGCCTCGAGCACCCTCAGCGCCCCGCTGCGCAAAAGCTCGTGGATGCGGCGATGATAGGGGGCCGCCACCAGCGCCACCCGGGCACCCTCGAGCCGGGGAATGGTGACCTTGGCGGGGGTTCCGGCCATCACCCCTCCTCCGCCCCGCCGAGGGGACGGGTCTCCACCAGTTCGAGACCGTAGCCCTCGAGGCCGTGGATCACCCGGCCGGTGTTGGAGAGCAGGATCATCTTGCGCACGCCGAGGTCGTTCAGGATCTGGGCGCCGATGCCGTAGACCCGGAGGTCCTTGGGTGTGCGGGTGCCGTCGCCGAGGCGGGCGGCGATGTGACGCGAGATGGCATCCGGTGCCGGTTCCCGCAGCACCACCACCACCCCGCGGCCGGCATCCCCGATGATGCGCATGGCCCGGTGCAGCTGGTCGCCGCGTCCGCTGGCACCCTCTCCCAACAGGTCCTCGAGGATGTCCACCGCGTGCACCCGCACGAGCACCGGCTGCTCGCCGGCCACCTCCCCCTTGACCAGGGCCAGATGTTCGATCCGGTCGAGCACATTGACATAGACCTGAAGCCGGAAGTCGCCCCCGTAACGGGAGTGGAAGCGAGTCGCCACCTTGCGCTCCACCAACCGGTCGTGTTTGAGGCGATAGGCGATGAGGTCGGCGATGGTCCCGATCTTCAGCCCGTGGCGTTCGGCGAACCGCAACAGTTCGGGCAGCCGCGCCATGGTGCCATCGTCGTTCATGATCTCGCAGATCACACCGGCCGGGTAGAGGCCGGCCAGCCGGGCGATGTCCACCGCCGCCTCGGTGTGTCCCGCGCGCACCAGCACGCCGCCGTCGCGCGCCATCACCGGGAAGACGTGGCCGGGGGTGACGAGATCGTCGCGGGTGGCCTCGGGATCGATGGCGACCGCGATGGTGCGGGCCCGGTCCGCCGCCGAGATGCCGGTGGTGACTCCTTCCTTGGCTTCGATGCTGATGGTGAAGGCGGTGCTGAGCCGGCTTTCGTTGCCCTGGGCCATGAGCGGCAGGCCGAGACGTTCGCAGCGCTCGCGCGTGAGCGCGAGGCAGATCAGCCCGCGGCCGTATTTGGCCATGAAGTTGACCGCCTGGGCATCGCAGAACTGGGCGGCGATGACGAGATCGCCCTCGTTCTCCCGCTCCTCGTCATCGACGAGGATGAACATCTCGCCGCGCCGCGCCGCCGCGATGATGTCCTCGATGGCGCTGATGCCGGAGGCCATGACGGTGCCGCCTAGGTGCCGCCCAGGGAAAGCTGCCGCGCCACATAGCGCGCCAGCATGTCGGCTTCCAGATTGACCACATCACCCGGGCGGCGCGCGCCGAGGGTGGTGCGGGCCAGGGTGGCGGGCACCAGCAACACCGCGAACCGGTCCGCTTCCACCTCGTTCACCGTCAACGCCACCCCGTCCACGGCGATCGACCCCTTGACCGCCACCAGCCTGCGCAAATCCGGCGGCAGGCCGATCACGAGGCGCAGACAAGAGCCCTCGGGCTGCCGGGCCAGCACCGGTGCGGTGGCGTCCACATGGCCGAACACGACATGGCCGCCGAGCTCGTCGCCGAGCCGCAGCGCGCGCTCGAGATGAATGCGGCGACCCGGGCGCCACAGCCGGGCGGTGGTGCGGGCGAGGGTTTCCGCGCCGACGAACACCCGGTGGCCGCCCTCCCAGGCGCGCTCCACGGTAAGGCAGATGCCGTCGTGGGCCACCGACGCCCCCGGATCCGGCGGCGCGGCGAAGGCCGCCCGCACCGTCACCCCAAGCCCCGCCTCCTGCGGCTCCAGGCGCTCGATCTCGCCGATGTGGGTCACGATCCCGGTGAACACCGCGCCTCGTCCTCGGGCTCGAGGGTGATCAACAGATCCTCGCCCATCTCCAGCCGTTCCACCGTCCGCCAGCGCCGGGCCTCGTCCACCCGTGCCAGGCCGAGCGGTCCCACCGCGGGTCGGGCATCGCCGCCCAACCAGATGGGAGCATAGACGAGATGCAGCCGGTCCACGAGACCGCGGCGGAGCAGCGCCCCCGCCACGCCGCCGCCGCCCTCCACCAGGACCCGGGTGATGCCGCGCTCGCCCAACCGCCGCGCCACGCTGTCCAGGAACGGCTCGGGGGTGGGGATCACCTCGACCCCGCACGCCTCCAGCTGTCGGCACCGCTCGGGGTCGGGATCGGGGGCCGTGAACAGCCACAGCGGCACCTCCCGGGCCCCCAGGGCCAGTTTGGATTGCGGAGGCAGTCTCAGCCTGCGGTCGAGGAGGATGCGCACCGGCGAGGCCCAGAAGAGGCCGGGCAGCCTGCAGGTGAGCTCGGGATCATCGGCGAGCGCCGTCCCGCTTCCGATCAGGATGGCGTCGTGTTGGGCGCGCAGCCTGTGGGCCTCCATGCGGGCGCGCTCGCCGCTCACCCAGTGGCTGTGGCCGCATGCGGTGGCGATGCGGCCGTCGAGGGAAAGGGCGAGCTTGAGGGCGAACATCGGCCGCCCTTCGAGAATGCGCCGATAGAGCCCGAGGTGCTGACGCCGCGCCTCCCGGGCGAGCAGGCCGAGCTGCACGTCCACCCCGGCCGAGCGCAGATGGGCGAGGCCTTTGCCGTTGACCCGGGGGTCCGGATCGATGCAGGCCGCCACCACCCGCGCCACGCCGGCTTCCGCGAGCGCCCGGCAGCAGGGCGGGGTATGGCCGGGGTTGGCGCAGGGCTCGAGCGTCACATAGGCGGTGCTGCCGCGCGCCGCCGCGCCGGCGCGGGCGAGCGCCTCCATTTCGGCATGGGGGCGACCGCCGGGCTGGGTCCAGCCCCGGCCGATGATGCGGCCCTCCCGAACCAGCACGCAGCCCACCGACGGATTCGGCCAGGTGGTGCCGAGCCCCCGCTCGCCGAGCGCGAGCGCCACCCGCATGAACCGCTCTTCGCCGTTGCGATTCATGTGTCGTGTCCGGCGTCGCGCTGGGATCCCTCGCCGTCCGGAAGCCGGCGGATGAACTCCTCGAAGTCGCGCGCGGTCGCGAAATCCCGGTAGACCGAGGCGAAGCGCACATAGGCCACCTCGTCCAGCCGGGCCAGCGATTCCATCGCCAGCTCGCCGATCTGTGCCGCGGGGATCTCGCTCTCGCCGCTCGCCTCGAGCCGGCGGATGATGCTGCTCACCATGCGCTCGATGCGCTCCTCGCTGATGCCTCGTTTGCGGGTGGCGATCCTGAGCGAGCGTGCGAGCTTGTCGCGGTCGAACGGCACCCGCCGCCCGTCCTTTTTGATCACCACGAGCTCCCGCAGCTGCACCCGCTCGAAGGTGGTGAACCGCGCTCCGCACCCCCCGCATTGGCGCCGCCTGCGCACCGCGGCGCCGTCCTCCACGGGCCTCGAATCCTTGACCTGGGTTTCCGCCGATCCGCAGAAGGGACACCGCATCGACGCGCCTCGCTCACTCCGCCTGCGGCTCGGGAAGAGGGGCCTGGGACAGTTTCGCCACCCGGCGCGTGTGCCGGCCGCCTGCGAACTCCGTGGTCAAGAAGGTCCTGAGACAGTCCCGTGCCACCTCGGACCCCACGATGCGCGCGCCCAAAGCCAGCACGTTGGCGTCGTTGTGCTCCCGGGCGAGCCGGGCGGTGGTCACGTCGTGGCACAGGGCCGCGCGCACATGGGGGTGCCGGTTGGCGGCGATGGCCATGCCGATGCCGGTGCCGCACACCAACACCCCGAAGCGGGCCTGCCCGCGGGCGAGAGCGGCCGCGAGCGCGGCCGCCATGTCGGGATAGTCCACCGCATGTCCCTCGTGCACGCCCAGATCGAGCACCTCCCATCCCAGCGCCCGTGCGGCCTTAACGAGGTCGTTCTTGAGCAGATAGCCGGCGTGATCGGCGGAGAAGGCGATGGTGGTCATGGCAACATCCCTTGGCTGGGCGGCGCCGCATCCTTAGCTTCTAGTCCGGGGCGCGCCTCGGGCAACCGGGGACCGGTGCGCCCTTGGTCGGAACCGAGGTGTTGGGCCCATGGATCTCGAAACCTTCTCCCGCTCGCTGACCGAGGCCGCACCCCCGCCGGGCCTGTCGCGCGAACTGGAGGCCCTGTGGTGGGCGCGCAAGGGGGCGTGGGAGCGGGCGCATCGGACGGTGCAGCCGCTCGTGAGCCCGGAGGCGGCCTGGGTGCACGCGCATCTCCACCGCATCGAGGGCGATCTCGCCAACGCCCGCTACTGGTACCGCAAGGCCGGCCGGACTCCGGCCCGAGGGGGGATCGAGGAGGAATGGCGCGAGATCGCCGCCGCCCTGCTGGCCGCAAAGGATCGGTGAACGCGGATCCGCCGCGCCGGCTGTCGCTCGACCCCTGGGGACGCGCCTCGCCGCAGGATGGAACCATTCGGTGCGACGAGCCGAGGCGATCGCGCGCCGTCGGCCTCAGGAGCTCGGCTGTTCGAGCAGATCCTCTTTCTGCCAGAGCAGCCGTTCGGCGAGAAAGCGGGAGATGCGGAAGGTCCAGTTCCCGTAGCGGGAGCGCAGTTCCGCGACCCGCTCCGAAAGCGGCTTGCGCGCGGCGGCGTCCTCCTCCCCGTCGTCCTCTTGGGCGGCGGCCTCGGGTCTTGGGCGCGGTTCGCCCTCCCGGACGTCGAGCACCACCCAGTATTGCGCGGAATCCGCGTCCTCCTCCGCCTCCTGAGCCTCGGGTCGTTCGTAGAGCGTGACGTCCACGACCAGGCCGTCGAAGGCGGTATAGCGCGCCCGGGTCGCGGGCTCGGGGAAGGGGAAGGAATCCCGGGTGGCGATGTCGGTCAGCGTCATGGTGCCGAGGGCCGAGACCACCCGCTCCACCTTGGACACGTCGGCGACCTCTCCCTCGGCGAGGTCGAGGAGCTGGAACGGTCCCTCGGGATCGGTGCGGGCGAGCGTGTATTCCGCCTCGGTGCCGATGTGCACCCGCACCTCGGCGATGTCGTCGCGGGGAAGCCAGATCAGATTGCGGTCCACCCAATCCAGGGGATCGGTGAGCGCGTCGATGGGGCGGTCTGCGAGCCAGGCCTGGGTGTCGGAGGCGAGGCGCACGTAGTTGCCGGATTTGCCCGGTCCGAACAGGCCGAAGCGGCGCTTGCCGACCACCACCTCGGCGATCGGCGCGCCGCTGTCGTCGAACAGCCGCACCAGCCTGGAGGCGGCATCGGGGCCGGGCTCCTCCAGCTCGAGGCGCGCGAGCTTTTCCGGATCGTCGGTCTTGGCCTCGATCACCCGAAGCTCCGCGAGTCCCAGCACCAGCGCCCGCACCTTGTCCGGATCGACCGGGAAATCCCCCTTGTTCTCCACCACCCAGCGATCGTCCACCCGCCGCAGCCGCACCGTCTCGCCTCCGGAGACGATGGCGATGGCGGCGATGTCCTCCAGCCGGTCGCCGAGCTCGGGCAAGAGGGGGCGGTTCACCGCCGCCACCTGCACCGGCACCTCCCGGGTGATCACCGCATAGGCCGCGAGCGCCACCCCGAGCAGGGCGGCGGCCAAGAGGACGGTGAAGGCCTTGGGCGACATGGGATCCCTCCTATCCTTCCTGGCGCTGACGGACGTGGCGCCGGAAGCGGGCGCGTCGTACCAGTGCCAAAAGGATCGCGAAGCTCACCACCACAAGCGGCACGGCGCCGATGTTGGCAAAGCGCACCGTCGCCTCGAGCCGTTCGATGTCCTGGCGCAGCGCCCGCTGCACCTCCCGAAGCCGTTCGCGGGTCTCGAGGATGTCGGCCCGGAACCGCTCCACCGCCTGCCGCTGCTCCGGGGTCAGCACCGCCTCCCCTTCGCCTTCCGCCACCTCGAGCGAGCGCAGCCGGTTCTCGAGCTGGGCGAGACGGTCGAGCAGCTGCTGTTCCTCGGCCCGGTAACGCTGCTCCGCCTCCCTCTGCATGTCCACCAGCAGGGTGAAGGGGCGAAGGCCCACGTCGCGCCCGCGCAGTGCGGTGAGCACCTCGCTGCCGGCCAGATAATCCAGGGCATTGGCGATCAGATCCGCGTTGTCGGCGATGGGGATGTCGATCTCCTGGCCGAGCAGCGGCTGGCGGGCGAGCCACATGCGGTCGTCCGCGAGATCGCTGTCGGCGACCACGATCACCGCCCCCTCCTCCACGCCTTGGGTGCGGTGTTCGCCCCCCTCCTCGGCTCCTTCCGGCGGGCCGTCCGGAAAGGCGGAGCGGAACCGGCCCTGGATCAGGGCGCCGATGACGAGCCGTCGCTCACCGGGCACGAAGTCGCGCAGCATGCCCAGCGGATCCGGGAACAATCGCAGGGTGGAAGCATCCACCGCCGCCGCCTGGGGGCTCGAGAGCAACAGCGGCTCGAAGCGCAGCTCCATCTCCTCCTCCGGCTCCAGATAGCCGGCGGTGGCCAGGTTGAGACGCGACAACTCGTTGAGGATCGGATGGTCCCGGGCGAAATGGCGCTCGTCGAGGGCGAGCCAGGCGAGATAGGGCACGATGCGCTGGCGGCCGCCGCCCGGCATCTGCACCTGGCGCGCCGCCGAGGGGTCGGCCACCACCTGCTCCGGATCGAAGCGGATCCCCCATGCGGCGAAGAGCGGTGCGAGATCGGAGCTGGTGGCGGGCGCCTGCATCTGTCCGGCCCGCATCGCCTGGGCCTCGGAATGGGGATCCACCAGCACCAGCGCCTTGCCGCCCCGCATCAGGAACTGGTCGATGGCATAGAGGGTGGGATCGGAGAGCTCCTGGGGATGCAGCAGCAGCAGCAGGTCCACATCCTCGTCGATGCGGGTGATCTCGCCGGCGAGCCAGCGCAGGTCGTACTGCTGCTGCAAGAGCTCGTAGATGCGCCAGGGGCGGAAGTTCTGCGCCGGATCGGCGTTGAGCGGCAGGCTCGAGAGCACCGCCAGCACCGGTTTCTCGGGATAGGCCAGGGCGTAGATGAGGCGGGTGAGGTCGTATTCGAGAAACCGCTCGCGCTCCGGGGCGAGCAAGGGGATCACCTCCACATCGTCGGTGGCGTTGGTGCCGGCGAGGCCGAAATAGCCGACCGTGGCATCGTCCAGGGCGATCGGCCGCAGCCCGAAGCCCACCGCCCGGTCCTCCTCCTGGGAGAAGGGCTCGGGGTCGATGTATTCCACCCGCACGAGACCGCGGCTCGCCTCCTCATAGGCGCGCAACAGATCGAACACGCGGTCGGCGTAGGACGAAAGGAAGGCGTTCTGCTCCCGCACCTGGCCCGAGACGTACAGCCGCAGGGTGATGGGTTCCTCCAGTCGGGCGAGCAGGTTCTTGGTGCCCTCGGAGAGGGTGAAGACCCGCTCCTCGGTGAGGTCGAGCCTGAAGCCCCTGAGCTTGAGGGCGGCGAAGGTGTTGACCGAGACCAGCAGGATCAACGCAAGCCCGATCCCGATCCCGGCGAGCGCCCGACGGTTCTCGTACCATCTCCCCATCGCGCGTCTCCCTCAGCCGACCTTCTTGAGCTCGACGATGAGGCTGTTGACCACCAGCCCCACCACCATCACCGCCACCAGAAACACCAGGGTCGAGAGGCTCACGATTCCCTTCATGAGCAGCTGGAAGTGGCTGATGAAGCTGAAGGAGGCGACCAGATCGAGCACCAGCGGCGACACCAGTCCGCGCAGGGGGGCCAGCACCAGATCCACCCCGCTCATGAGGAACACGAAGGACGCCGCCGCCCCCAGCACGAAGGCGATCACCTGGTTCTTGGTCAGCGCCGAGGCGCATGCGCCGATGGCGATGAAGGCGCCGGCCATCAGCCAGCTGCCGAGATAGCCGGCGGCGATCACGCCGTTGTCGGGATCGCCCAGATATTCCACCGTGAGCCACATGGGAAAGGTGAGGGCCAGGGCGATGCCGGTGAACACCCACGCCGCCAGGAACTTGCCCAACACCGCCTGGCCGGTGGTGAGCGGCAGGGTCATGAGCAGCTCGAGGGTGCCGGTGCGGCGCTCCTCCGCCCAAAGGCGCATGGCGATGGCCGGCACCAGGAACAGGTAGAGCCACGGATGGAAGACGAAGAAGGGCTCGAGGTCCGCCTGTCCGCGCTCGAAAAATCCGCCCACGTAGAAGGTGAGCGCCCCCGCCAGGGCCAGATAGATGACGATGAACACATAGGCGAGCGGGGTGGCGAAATAGGCGGCGAGCTCCCGCTTGAAGACGACCCAGATCCCGCGCACCGCTTTCCCTCCCAGGGTAGGGATCACGTCCGACCGGTGGTGAGCTCCCGGAACACCTCGTCCAGTCGACCCCGTTCCACCGTGACTTCCCGCACCGGACTCGCCAGCGCCTCGAGCCGGGCCCGCACCGCTCCCAGGATGTCGTCGCCGTTCCGCGCGAACACCGCCACCTCGGCGAGCCCGTCCGTCTCCCGGATCACCTCCGCTGCGGCCACCCCGGCGAGCCCGCGCACCCCCTCCAAAAGCCGCTCCACCCCTTGCCGGTCCAGGGTGATACGCACCGCATTGTGCCAGCGCGAGCGCCGCCGGAGCGCATCGGGCGTCTCGTCCGCCACCACCCGCCCGCGGGCGATGATCACCGCCCGGCTGCACACCGCCTCCACCTCCTCGAGGATGTGGGTGGAGATGATGATGGCCTTGTCCGCCGCCATGTCACGGATCAGGCGCCGGACCTCGTATTTCTGGTTGGGATCGAGGCCGTCGGTGGGCTCGTCCATGACCAGCACCGGGGGATCGTGGAGGATGGCCTGGGCGATCCCCACCCGGCGCTTGAAGCCCTTGGAGAGGGTGTCGATGGGCTGCGGCAACACCTCCTTGAGCGCGGTGCGCTCCACCGCCTCTGCCACCCGCCGCTCGCGCTCGCGACCGGAAAAGCCGCGCACCTCGGCGACGAACCGGAGAAAGCCCTGCACCGTCATGTCCCCGTAGAGCGGTGCGCCCTCCGGCAGATAACCGATGCGTCGTTTGACCTCGAGCGGCGACGCCACCACGTCGAAGCCCAGCACGGAGGCCCGGCCCGAGGTGGGCGGCACGAAACCGGTGAGCATGCGCATGGTGGTGGTCTTGCCGGCGCCGTTGGGGCCGAGAAAGCCCAACACCTCGCCGCTACCCACCCGGAAGCTCACCTCCTCCACCGCCACCACCGGCCCGAACCGTTTGCTGAGCCGGTCGAGAACCACCATCTCCCGCTGCACGGGCGTCCCTCCCACACGAGGCTGCACGGGCTGCAGCAGAGATCCCCGCCGCCCGATTCCCAATCGCCCACATTCGGGACCGTCGGCGTCGGCGGCCGGGAATATAGTGGCGGCGCCACACCCCGCAAGCAGAGCCCCGCCCTGCGCCCAGGATTGTGAGGTGGAGAGCCGCTCTGGGACTTGTCGCCGGCGGGCCGGCGTGCCACAAATGGCCTTCTGACGTGGTCGCAGGCGGATGATGGGAGATGAGCGACGACAGGCCCGACGTAGCCGAGTTCCGCAAGCGGTTGCTCGCGCGCCAGGCCGAACTGCTGGCGTTGTTGGAGGCGGCGGATTCCAGCACCCGGCCGGTGGAGCTGGATCCCGGCCGGGAGGGACGGCTGTCGCGGGCCGATGCGCTCGAACAGCAGGCGGTCCAGCTGCAGGCGCAGGCGCGCCGGCGCGCCGAGCTGGTCCGGATCGAGCGGGCGCTGCGCGCCATCGAGGAAGGCGACTACGGGCTGTGCGCCCTGTGCGGGGAGCCGATCGGGCTCAAGCGCCTGCAGCTCGATCCCACCATCGCCACCTGCATCGCCTGCGCGCGCCGCCAGGACTGAGCGCGCTCAGGGCGGCGGCACCGGCCGCGGCCGCCGCGCCTCGTCGATGGCCACATAGGTGAACCGGCCCTCGGTGACCTTGATTTCCTCGCCGGTGCGGCCGCGTTGCACCCAGGCCTCCACCTGCAGCTGCAAGGAGGTGCGCCCGACACGCAGCACCTCGGCGTAGCAGCTCACCACATCGCCCACGAACACCGGCGCATGAAAGCTCATCGCCTCGATCGCCACCGTGGCCACCCGGCCGCGCGCGCGCCGGTAGGCGACGATACCGCCCGCGATGTCCATCTGGGCGAGCAGCCAGCCGCCGAAGATGTCACCCGAAGGATTGGTGTCCTGGGGCATGGCCAGGGTGCGCACCGCCGGCTCGCGGCCTCGTCCTTGCGCCATCCTCACCCTCCTCCTTTGCGGGCACAGGCAGAAAGCCCCATGCCGCTTACGGCGAAAGCGGCGGCACGCGCAAGCCCGCTCTCGGGCCCGGCATTGAAAGCTGCGCTCCCGCACCGTAAGTTTCCTCCCGCGGTGGGGCGTCGCCAAGTGGTAAGGCACCGGATTTTGGTTCCGGCATTCGCAGGTTCGAATCCTGCCGCCCCAGCCAGATCCGCTCGTGCACATCCACCACCACGACGGCTCGCGCAGGCACACACAGGCCTTGGGTTGCGCGCGGGAGAACGGGCACGGCGAAGGCGGATTGGGTGTCTCGGAGAGGAGCGGATGTGGTGCCCAGGATGAGGAGCGGATGTGGTGCCCAGGAGAGGACTCGAACCTCCACGGCCGTGCGGCCACTACGACCTGAACGTAGCGCGTCTACCAGTTCCGCCACCTGGGCGCGTGTGCGCATGAGCAATTAGGAAGCGGCGGCGGGGCCGTCAAGCGGCGCCGTCGCCGCGCGGGGATGGATCCATCCTGCGGCTCTTTGCGGGATCGTCCGACCTGCGCCGGCTGAGGTCGGCGGGCCAGCGGCGCCGGGGTCTGGCGTTCCCCGCGAAGGCCTCGGCCTCGAGGCCCCAGGCGTCCCAGCCGGGTCTGCGGCTGCGGGCGAAGAGCTCGAGATAGGGACCCTCCAGCAGTCGTTCGATGCGCCGGTAGGCTTCCTCGGGCTTGCGGGAATGCTCGCGTCTCGGGCTGATGATGAGCCTGGATACGTCGCCCGCACGCCGGCGCGGCCGCCCGCGGGTGGCGAGCAGGCAGAGCTCCGCATTGGCCCGGGTCCAGAAACCCAGCCCCTTGAAGAAATCCTCCTCGCGCCAGCCGCTGCGCGGCGCCCTGGGGTTGAGCTTGACCCACACGAAGCCGACCGTCTTGTAGCTGAACCCCCAGGCGCGCACCACCTCGAACGCCTTCTCGAGCCAGGGATCGGTGGTCCAAAGGAGCAGCACGCAGTCCGCCGCCGCCCAGGAGGCGACCGGCAGCGCGCGGATCTCGGCGAGGGTCATGCAGTCGTACCAGGCCTCCGGGCTGCGCCCTTTGCCGCGCTCCGACCAGGTGGCAAAGCGCCAGGGGGGATCGGCGTAGATCACCCGGTAGCGGCCCGCCCGCGGCGGCGGCGGGAGGTCAGCGCTCATCCCCGGCGAGCACCTCCCGGTAGGTGTGGCGATCGACATTGCCGCCGGACAGCACCACCGCCACCTCCCGCCCCCTCAGGCGGTGCCGTTCCTTCCAGGCGGCGGCGAGAGCCGCCGCACCCGCGCCCTCCGCCAGATTGTGCGTGTCGCTGTGGTACCAGCGCATCGCCTGCCGAATCTCCTCCTCGCCCACCGTCACCACCCGGGCGAGGCCACGTCGCATCACCTCGAGCGCCACCGGATCCGGCACCCGCACCGCGAGCCCGTCGGCCACGGTATCGGCGCTGGCGGTGGTGGTCGGCCGTCCCGCTTCCAGGGACAGCGCGTAGCAGGGCGCGCGCTCCGCCACCACCCCGACGATCTCCACCCGCCGCGCGAACAGATCGCGCGCCGTGATGAGACCGCAGACGCCCGAGCCGAGACCGATGGGCGCGTAGACCACATCGAGGTCGGGCGCCGCCTGGAACAGCTCCCGCGCATAGGTGGCCACCCCGCGCACCAGATCCGGGTGGAAGGACGGGGCCATGAGATCCTCGCCCAGACCGGCAAGCCGCTCGGCATGCTCCCGGGCGGCGTCGAAATCCTCCCCCGCCTCCACGAGCCGCGCTCCGAAGGCCTCCATGGCGGCGTTCTTCTCGGGATTGTTGCCGCGCGGCACGACGATGGTGACCCGGATCCCGAGCGCACGGCCGGCGTAGGCGAGGCTCTGGCCATGGTTGCCGCGGGTGGCCGAGACGATGCCTTTGATCTTCGGCCGCCGCGCGCGCAGCACCGCCAGGTAGACGAGACCGCCGCGCACCTTGAAGGCGCCGATCGGGGTGTGGTTCTCGTGCTTGACCCAGACCGTGGTGCCCAGGCGTCGGGCCAACAGCGGCCAGACGTATTGGGGGGTGGGGGCGAGATGGCGGTAGACGATCCGGGCCGCCTGGTCGAGGTCTTCGGAGCCGAACATAAGGGATCTCCCTGGCCGCCGCCTGCGGCAACGCCTGCGGGCGTCTCCTCGCCCGTGGACAGAGCGCCTGGGGGAGGCTAAACGAACCGCCGGCTTTCGACCATAGTGCGCGTCCGCCGCAGGCCGCCTTCGGGCGCCTTTTCCTCTCCGGCGAGGAACTCAGGGGAAAGGAACATGTCCGCTCTCGAATGGTTCATGTACGTGCTCGTGCTCGCCGCCGGTGCGGGCGGCATCGTCTACGGGGTGATGACCCGCAAGCTGGTGCTGGCGCTTCCCGCGGGCACCGCGCGCATGCAGGAGATCGCGGCGGCGGTGCAGGAGGGGGCGACCGCGTATTTGAACCGGCAGTATCTCACCATCGCGGCCGTGGGCGCGGTGATCTTCCTGCTGCTCACCTTCTTCCTCGGCATCGCCGTCGGCATCGGCTATCTGCTCGGCGCGGTGTGCTCCGGGGCGGCCGGGTACATCGGCATGAACACCTCGGTGCAGGCCAATGTCCGCACCGCCCAGGCGGCCGCCGAGCGGGGGCTCGAGGGCGGTCTCGATGTGGCCTTCAAGGCCGGGGCGATCACCGGCATGCTGGTGGTCTCCCTGGCCCTGTTGGGCGTGGCCGGTTACTTCGGCCTGCTGCAGCTGTTCGGGGTCGCGGAGCGGACCCTGCTCGAGGCGCTCGTGGGGCTGTCCTTCGGCGCCTCGCTGATCTCCATCTTCGCCCGCTTGGGCGGCGGCATTTTCACCAAGGGTGCGGACGTGGGCGCCGATCTCGTGGGCAAGATCGAGGCCGGCATCCCCGAGGACGATCCCCGCAACCCCGCCGTGATCGCCGACAACGTCGGCGACAATGTGGGCGACTGCGCCGGCATGGCCGCCGATCTCTTCGAGACCTACGTGGTGACGGTGGTCGCCACCATGCTGCTCGGCATGATCTTCTTCACCGGCGACGCCAAATGG
The DNA here is from genome assembly GCA_026982585.1 of Alphaproteobacteria bacterium. Taxonomy (GTDB): domain Bacteria; phylum Pseudomonadota; class Alphaproteobacteria; order Geminicoccales; family Geminicoccaceae; genus HRBIN39. The sequence continues at coordinate 20,291 of JALSGW010000147.1, forward strand.
GCGCTGATCGTCTACCCCCTGGTGGTGGGCGGCGTCTGTCTGCTCGGTTCCATCGCCGGCACCTACCTGGTCAAGCTCGGCCCCTCCAAGAACATCATGGCCGCCCTCTACAAGGGCTTTTGGGGGGCCGCCGGCATCTCGGCGGCGCTGCTGTTCCCCTTCACCTGGCTGGTGCTGGGGATCACCGATCCGGTCTACGAGGCGCGGGTGGGCGAGACCGTGGTGAGCGCGTTTGCCGGCATCAACGTGTATGCGAGCGCCCTCATCGGGCTGCTCGTGACCGGCCTGATCATGTGGATCACCGATTACTACACGGGCACCAACCACCGCCCGGTGCGCAACATCGCCAAAGCCTCCACCACCGGCCATGCCACCAACATCATCCAGGGCCTCGCGGTGTCCATGGAGGCGACCGCGCTGCCGGTTCTGGTGATCTGCGGCGGCATTCTGCTCGCCTATCTGAGCGCCGGCATCTACGGCATCTCGGTGGCGGCCACCACCATGCTGGCGCTCACCGGGGTGGTGGTGACCCTGGACGCCTATGGTCCGGTGACGGACAATGCCGGCGGCATCGCCGAGATGGCCGAGCTGCCCGACTCGGTGCGGCAGGTCACAGATGCTCTCGATGCGGTGGGCAACACCACCAAGGCGGTCACCAAGGGCTATGCCATCGCCTCCGCGGGGCTGGCCGCCATTGTGCTGTTCGTCGCCTATACCCACGACCTCGAGTTCTTCTTCCCGGATCTCAAGGTGGACTTCACCCTCTCCGATCCCTTCGTGGTGATCGGTCTGTTCGTCGGCGGGCTCCTGCCCTTCCTGTTCGGCTCGCTGGCGATGCAGGCGGTGGGGCGTGCCGCGGGTGCTATCGTCGAGGAGGTGCGCCGGCAGTTCCGCGAGCGACCGGGGATCATGGAGGGCAAGGAAAAACCCGACTACGGCCGGGCGGTGGACATGCTCACCAAGGCCGGCATCAAGGAGATGATCCTGCCCTCGCTCCTGCCGGTGCTGGGTCCCATCGTGGTCTATGTGGTGGTGAGCCTGATCGCCGGGCGCGGGGCCGCGTTTACCACCGTGGGTGCGATGCTGCTCGGCACCATCGTCACCGGCCTGTTCCTCGCCATCGCCATGACCTCGGGCGGCGGCGCCTGGGACAACGCCAAGAAGTACATCGAGGACGGCCACCACGGCGGCAAGGGCTCGGAGGCCCACAAGGCGGCGGTGACCGGGGACACGGTGGGCGATCCCTACAAGGACACCGCGGGCCCCGCCATCAACCCCATGATCAAGGTGATCAACATCGTCGCCCTGCTGCTCCTGGCCGGGCTGGCCGCGGCCGCCGGCTGAGTGGAGCGGCGCGCCGAAGCGGCGGGAAAAGCGCGCAAGGGAAACGGGCGGCGGGGACGCCGCCCGTTTCGCACCGCCCGCCGTGGCGGAGCAGCCGCTCGCCTTAAGGCAGCGGCGCGCCCGGGCGCGGGGCCGACTGGGCCGGGAAGCGGCCGATGTTGCCGATCAACTGTTCCCAGAGCGAGAGCTGGGTGCCCAGGGTCGGGGTTTCGTCCGCCACCGGCTCGATCGGGCGCCCGTCTCTGAGGTCGCGGCGCTCCACCGCCCGCACCACCCCGTCGGCGTCGAAGCGCACCACCACCACCTCCTGCTCCTCGATGCTGGGACGCAGGAAGGCGCGATAGGCGAGGCGCTGGCGCACATACAGCCAGCTGTTTCGATCGAAGGGCGCCACCGCGCTCGGCGAACCCAGCAGGCGCGCGACCTCCTGCGCCGTGGTGACGCCGGGTTGGATCGCTGCTAAGGCCTCCTCGTCCAGGCGCTGGCCGCGCTCCCGCAGGGTGGGCGCGCAGGCCGCCACCGCCGCACCGATGAGGAGTGCGCATGCAAGCCCGCGGACACGGGAAGGCATCGCTCGACCGTCCTCGCGCTCGTCCCAAACCGCCGCCGGGGGCACTATGACCGAAGGCGGGCCGGGAACCAACCCCCCATCCCCATGGCGCTGGTGGCGCCGCAGACGGGCGCGCCGGGAGCGCGCTGCCCGGCTCTATGC
>JALSGW010000148.1 GCA_026982585.1 Alphaproteobacteria bacterium
GGCACGATGCCGATGCGCAGGTTGTCGCTGCGCGGCGCGTCGCCGAAGAGAATGTTGACCAGGTCCTTGGCCGCCGCCTTGAGGGCCTGGATCTTGCTGCCGCGCATGGAGCCGGTCACGTCCAGCACCAGCACCAGCTCCATCGGGCTCACCTCGCGCACCACCACCGTGCGCGCCTCGAATTCCATTTCCTCGATGGCCGCAAGCCGCATGAAGGTGGTGGGCATGCGGGCGCGGGTGACGAGCGTGACGCGGCCGTTGGATTCGTCGAAGGAGAGGTCGAGATCGGTGATCTCCACCCCGTCGCCGGTGGGGAAATTGGCCTCGAGAATCCGGCGCGCCTTTTCCTCGAAGGCGTCGCTTCCGGCGATGGGGCCTGCGGCCAGAGCCGCCGCGTCCGTCGCCTGGGCCAGCCGCGCGCGCGCCGCCATCAACCGCCCGGCATCGACCGCAAGGCCGGCCGCCAGCATCAGCGGCACGATGGCAAGACCGACGATCATGGCGACGGCGCCCCGCTGGTCCCGGCGCAAACGCCGCCACCAGCGGGCGAAACGGTGGACTGCCTGCACCCACGCTGCCATGGCATTTCCTCCCGACGGCGCCAGCTTAGGGGACAAGGGTTAACGAACCGTTAACGGGACCGGGCCCGGCGGCCGGCCGGCCGTATCGGGATATGACGGGGCGCATCCATGGAACTGGCGATCGGCGTGGATCTCGGCGGCACCAAGATCGAAGCCCTGGCGTTGGACGGCGAGGGGCGCGAGCTGTGGCGCAAGCGGCTGCCCACGCCCAGGGACGACTATGCGGGCACCGTGGATGCGGTGGCGCGGCTGGTGGAGGAAGCGGAACAGGCGCTCGGCACGTCCGCAAGCGTCGGCGTGGGGCATCCCGGGGCGATCTCCCCGGCCACCGGTCGCATCAAGAACGCCAACGCCACCTGGCTCAACGGCCGTCCGTTTCGCGAGGATCTGGAACGCCGCCTCGGTCGTCCGGTGGCGCTCGCCAACGACGCCAACTGTCTCGCCCTGTCGGAGGCGGTGGACGGGGCCGGGGCGGACGGCTGGGTGGTGTTCGCGGCCATCCTCGGCACCGGGGTGGGAGGCGGCATCGCCGTCGGCCGGCGGGTGCTCGTCGGGGCGAACGCCGTCGCCGGCGAGTGGGGCCACAATCCCTTGCCCTGGCCGACCGCGGAGGAGCGGGACGGTCCGCCCTGCTATTGCGGGCGGCGGGGCTGCATCGAGACCTGGCTTTCGGGACCCGGCCTGCGGGAAGCGTGCCGGCGCGAGATCGGGCTTGCGCTCGAGGCGCCCGAACTGGTGCGGCGCGCCGCGAGCGGCGATCCCCGTGCGGAGGCGGTGGTGCGGCGCTGGGAGGACCGGCTCGCCCGCGCCCTCGCCTCGGTGATCAACCTCCTCGATCCCGATGTCATCGTCCTGGGCGGCGGCCTGTCCCGCATCTCCCGCCTCTACGACCGCGTGCCCGGGATGTGGGGCGCCTATGTGTTCTCCGACCGGGTGGTCACCCCGCTGCGCCCGGCGCGCCACGGCGACAGCTCGGGCGTGCGGGGGGCGGCCTGGCTGGGCCGGGCCGGTGGTGCCGCCCGCTACGGCACCTCCCTGGCGGTGGAGGGGCAAAGCGGCGGGCGCGGCTGCGGTCACTCCGCCTCGAGCCCGCATGCCGGAAGCGGCAGCAGCTCGAGCAGCTCGAGCTCGCCCCGCACCCGGAACCGGCCGTAGTCCATCTCCAGCTCCCTCAGGATCCCGGTTTCCTCGAGCAAAAAGCGCATCGCGAAGGTGGGCAGGAGCGTATCGCCGTTTGCGGGGTAGTAGACGAGTGCCACCGGCCAGCGCGAGCGAGCGGCGGACCGGTCCCCCGTCAGGGGGCCGATCGCCGCGGCGACCAGGCTCATGCCGGAGGGGCCGGTGCCGTCGAAGAGCAGGTCGCGCACCGTGGTGCGACCCGCCCGCGCCGCCTCGATCAACCGCCGCAGATGGGCGAGGGGAAAGCGCACGCCCTCGGAGAGCGCAAGGGTCACGCCCTCGGGTGCGGAAAACCGCACCTCTCCGGCCGCCCCGGGCTCGGGTAGGCGCGCCTCGCCGGCAAACCGTATCGCCCCTCCGCGCGCGTCGCCTTGTGAGCGCAGGGAAAAGCGCAGACGCGTCCCGTCCCGGGACTCGAACGACCAGAAACGGAGCTCCAGCGCCCTGGTCGCTCCCTCTGCGCCCGCAAGGCGGAGCACCATGCGCTGGCGGCTCTCCCAACCGCGGCAGTCCGCCCGCCATTCCACCGCCAACATCCCCTCCGGCCGTTCTCCGGCGGCGCTGGCCGGATCGGCCGCAAGCAGGCGGTAGACGGCCCGATGGGGCACGATCTCCACCGGGGAGCCCGCGCGCAGGGGAAGAGCCGGGACGCACAGGAGCGCACCCAAAAGCAACCGCCCCAGGGGCCAGGCGCGGCGACGGCCCGCGCCGGCGCCGACGGTTGCAGGTCCGGCTTGCGGATGGCATGTCGGGGCCGGAGCGGGACTTTGGGAGGCAGAGGCGTGGCGCGCGAACGACCCGTGGTGCTGGTGACCCGACGGCTTCCCGAGGCGGTGGAGGAGCGGCTTCGCTGCGACTACCGACCGATCCTCAACGAGGACGACCGCCAGCTCGGCCCCGAGGAGCTGGTGGCGCGAGCGCAACAGGCGGACGCCATCCTCACCACCGCCGGCGAGCCCTGGACGGCGGAGATGATCGCCCGGCTGCCGGAGCGGCTCCGCATCATCGCCACCTACTCGGTGGGCTACGAACACATCGACCTCGCCGCCTGTCGGGCGCGGGGGATCACCGTCACCAACACCCCGGACGTGCTCACCGAGGCGACGGCGGATGTGACCCTGCTCTGTCTGTTGGGGGCTGCGCGCCGGGCCTTCGCGGCGCAGCGGGATCTCCGGGAGGGCAAGTGGCAACGCTGGTCTCCCACCGGCTATCTCGGCCTCGAGCTCAAGGGGCGCACGCTCGGCATCGTCGGCATGGGCCGCATCGGCCGGGCGGTCGCCCGCCGTGCTCGCGCCTTCGGGTTAACGATCGTTTACCACAATCGCAGCCGGCTTGCGCCCGAGCTGGAGGAGGGTGCGCGGTACTATGAGACGTTGGACGCCATGCTGCCCCACTGCCACTTCCTCTCCCTGCACTGTCCCGGCAACCGGGAGAACGAGGGCCTCATCGACGCCCGCCGCATTCAGCTGCTGCCGAGAGGTGCGGTGATCGTGAACACCGCCCGCGGCAACCTGCTCGATGAACAGGCGGTGCGCGCCGCGCTCGCATCGGGCCAGCTGTTCGCCGTGGGGCTGGACGTCTTCCGCAACGAGCCGCAGGTGGATCCGGCCTGGTTCGGACTCGATGCCGCCTATCTGCTGCCGCACATCGGCAGCGCCACCGTCGAGACCCGCAACGCCATGGGCTTCCGCTGTCTGGACAATCTGGACGCGTTCTTCGCGGGCCGCCCGGTCCCGGATCCCCTCACCTGACCGCGGGGGTGAGCGACCGCGTCCGATCGCACCGCGCCCCTAGCTCCTCCGTCTCGCGATCCGACCAAAGAGGCCGCGACATCCGAGTCCTGGAGCCGAGGTGGTGGGTGCAGCTTGCGCTGGAACGGCCCCGGCGCGAGGCTCAGC
>JALSGW010000149.1 GCA_026982585.1 Alphaproteobacteria bacterium
GCACGGCCGGGGCCGCCTCCGCGGCCGCGAAATGGGCCAGGCCCGTCTCGGGGCGGCGGGCGATGGCGAGCAGGGGCGTGGGCGGCGGATGCGGCGCGAGTTCCCGGAACAGCTGTGCCGGGACCGCGGTGAGCAGCGGGCGGATGCGGGATTGGAGATCGGGCGCGAGGCTTCTTGTCAGTTCCTCGATGCGGTCGGGATCCGGGCTTGCCGCATGTTCCACCACGGCGCCGAAGCGGAGCGCGTGTTTGAGGGCGTGGAATCCTTCGAGCACCACCTTGCCGCTGCAGCGCCTGGCGCCGCGGTAGCGGGCGATCAGCTCGCGCCCGGCCACGGCCGCCTCAGCCGGATGGATCCGCCGCCTGCGGTGCCGGACGGCCGCGGGCGTGGAGCGGATATGCGATCTTGGAACCTGTCAGCGGACGGGACATGGAGGCTCTGATCGACCTCTGGCGGACGAGCTCCTGGGCCGATCTCGTCGCGCCGCTCGTGTTTCTGGTGAGCTGGGGCATCTACGCCGCCCTCGCCGACGGCTCCCCGCGCGGCCGCGGCGGACTCGCGCGCCGGCTGCACGAGTACCGGCTCGCCTGGATGCATGAGATGCTGCGGCGCGACAACCGCATCGTCGACGTCCAGATCATCCAGCTTTTGGCCCAGAACATCTCCTTTTTCGCCTCCGGTGCGGTGCTCATCGTGGGCGGTCTGGTGGCGGTGCTCGGTGCCGGCGAACAGGTGCAGGCCATCGTCGCCGATTTCCCCTTCGCGGCGGAGGCGAGCCCCCTGCTCTGGGATCTCAAGATCCTCTTGTTGATCGTGATTTTCGTCTACGCCTTTTTCAAGTTCACATGGGCCCTTCGCCAATACAACGATCTCGCGGTGTTGATGGGGGCAGCCCCTTTCGCCCCCGGGGGCGACGAGCGTTTCGCCGAGCGGACGGCGACGGTGGCGGGCCGGGCCGCGGGCCACTTCAACCGGGGCATGCGCGCCTACTATTTCGGGCTCGCGGCCCTGTCCTGGTTCCTCCATCCCTATCTGCTGATCGCGGCCACCTTCTGGGTGTTGCTGGTGGTCTACCGGCGCGAGTTCCGCTCCCGGATGCTGGAGGTGTTGGGCCCGGTGGGCGAGCCTTTCACCCCTTTGCCGCCGCCGGCGCAGGGGCGGGATCCGGGCGCCCCGCCAGATAGCCTCCGGTGAGGGTCCGGCCGGGGCACAAGCGGGTCAGGATGGCGCGCACCTCCTCGGGGCCGATGCGGCCATCCAGAAGCGCCCGGTAGGCGGCCACCACCGCCACCATGTCCACGTCCTGGGGCAGGATCCGCAGCGCGCCCACCCCCGAGGCCAAGAGCTCCGTCACCTGGAAGGATGCCTCCAGGTAGGAGGCGGAAAGGGTCTGGATGCCGTTGATGGTGAGGAACGGTCGGCCGTCCAGGGTGAAGAGGGCGAGCCCGTCCGGATCGTCCCGGCAGGCGAACCGGCAGCGGGCGCGGGTGCGCCCCAGGCTGCGGGCGTGATGGCAGCGCGCCGACAGTGCGAGCGGAAGACGCCCGAAGACCTGCACCTCCACCCTGCCGGGGGCGCTTCGGGCGAGCAGCCGCACCGAATCGAGGGAGAGCTCCGGGGGCAGGCACACGCGAACCGCCCCCTCCTCGAGCAGCACCGCCAGGGTCGCTTCGTGGTAGACGTTGATGAACGCGCCCACCAGATGGGGACGGCCGGCGAGCAGGTGCAGGGTGGCGTAGTCGTTGGCCTCGATCAGGCCGGGCCATTCGCGGCACAGTGCCCTGAGCGATTCCAGCTCCCGCCGTTCGGTGGGAAGCGCCAGGGTCGACATCGCCACCGTTTTGCCGCCGCGCTCGAGGCGTTCGCGGATCTCCAGCCATGTCGCGGTCGAACAGGAGGTGCGTTTGGTGCAGATCACCTCGCCGAGCAGGACCACGTCCACCGCCGCCTCGTCGGCGATCTTGAAGTAGAAGTCGCGAAGCCGCCGAAGCGGCCAGCCGTAGAGGACGGGACCCAAGACCAGAAGCGGTGTCCCGCCCATCAGCGCCATCCGCGAGCCAAGGCGCCCTCGGTCGCCCGCCCCCCCTCCATCAAGGTGCGCAGGTCGGGGGCGTCCAGAGGCCGGCCGCGGGCCGCCTGTTCCGCGGCCCCGCGCACCGCCCGCACCACCCGCTCCACATAGGCCCGGCCCCTTTGACGGCCTTCGATCTTGATGGCGCGCACGCCCACCGCCATGAGCTCCGGCAGCCGGCTCAGGAGGTCCAGGCTCGCCGGTTCCTCGAAGGGCCGCATCGCCCGTCCCCGCACCCGGTAGCAGCCCTTGCACAGGGTGGGATAGCCGGCCTTGTCGCCGGGCGGGATGCGGTCGATGAGGACGTCGCCGAGCCGCACCGTGAGCATCGGGCCCTCCCGACCATAGCGCACCCATTCCGCCGGCGAACACACGCCGTCGAGGTTGGGGGAACGGCCGGTGACGTAGGATGAGAGCATGCAGCGTCCCTCCGCCATCACGCACAGTCCGCCGAAGACGAACACCTCGCTCTCCACCGGCAGGGCGGGGACGAGCGTGCGGATGTCCTCCATGGAAAACAGGCGCGGCAGCACCACCCTGCGGATGCCGGCGCGTTCGGTCCAATAGGCGATCGCTTCGGGATTGGCCGCCGAGGCCTGGACCGAGAGGTGGAGGCGCAGGTGCGGGAAGCGGCTTCGGGCCCAGCGGGCGAGCCCGAGGTCGGCGAGGATCACCGCGTCGGCACCGAGGGCGTGTGCATCGGCCACCGCCCGCTGCCAGAGCTCCGCCCGTCCCGCCTGGGGATAGCTGTTCACCGCCACCATCGCCCGCACGCCGTGGCGGTGGCAGTGGGCGATCGCCTCCTCCGCCTCCTCCCGGGAGAAGTTGAGGCCGGGAAAGTTGCGGGCGTTGGTGCCGTCCCGGAAGCCGAAATAGACGCTGTCCGCACCCGCCGCCACGGCGGCCTCGAGAGCCGCCGGGGTGCCGGCCGGGCACACCACCTCAAGCCGCGACACCGCCGCGCGCTCCATTCGACGGGGGACGGAGACGTTCGCACAGCACGGCGAGCGTCCGCAGACCCGCGGATGCCGGCATCAGCAGGTCCCGCCCCAGCATGTCGCACAGTCTCGCGGCTTCGCGCAGCACCCAGGCGCCCAGCACCAGGGCCGCCTCCGCCGCCGGTTTCAGGGCCGGAGGCGGCTCGGGAAGGAGGTCGGACAGGGTGCCCGGCGTTCGCTCCAGGCTGTTGCGCAGCGCCACCACCAGTCCGCTGTCCCCTTCCACCTCGATCCCCCGTTCGAAGAACAGGGCGTCGCCGTCGGCGCGTCCTTCCGCCAGGTCGAGCAGGCTCAGGATCGGACCCCGCACCACCGCATCGGCCTGGGGCTCTCGGCCCGCCACCGGACGCGCCCGGAACCCTCCTTCCTCGTCCACGTCGATCCGCAGCACAAGCGGCAGCTCTCGGGGCATCACCACCACCCGCCTTCCGGCATAGGCGGCGAGCGACTCATCCGGCGCTCCGATGCGGACCGCGAACAGGTGAAGCGGCGGCGGCGGCAGCACCCAGGGGATTCCCATCCGGT